>JAGKWY010000087.1 GCA_021151625.1 Gammaproteobacteria bacterium
CGATCGAGAATTGCCATCGTTGTCATTGCTCTGATAGACCGAAATTATGGCAGCAGATTAACGATTTATTGTTAATAATACAATCTGAGAAGTGGACAATTATTGCTCGCCCCATGTCTCGTTTTAAATCATACGGTGCAAAATTGTCCATACGGGTGCGGGCTTCCAGCTGGCGGCCCAAGCGGGCAAATCGGCGGCAGGCATGGGGCGCGCAATGCCGTAACCCTGTGCCAGTTCGCAGCCAAGCGGAATTAATAGCTCACCGTGTGCAACCGTTTCCACGCCTTCGGCAATTACCTGGCGATGAAATGCATTGGCTAGCCCGATAACACCTTTCACAATAGCGAGGTCATCCGGATCATCCAGCATGTCGCGTACAAATGTCTGGTCGATTTTTAATAATTCCGCCGGCAAGCGTTTTAAATAGGTAAGTGATGAATAGCCGGTGCCAAAATCATCTACCGCAAAACTCACACCCAAATCGCGGCAGCGGCGCATTATGTCGGCGACTTCGGCAATATCTTCCAGGGCGCTGGTCTCTACAATTTCTAATTGCAGATAGGCCGGCGGCACCTGCGGATGCGCTGCCAATTGTGCCGCCAGTTGTGTAACAAATTCGCTGCGCTGCAATTGCAGTGCACCAATGTTGACACTGACTGGAATTAATAAGCCAAGATTTTGCCAGTGCGCAATTTGTTGCAGTGCTTCGTTGATGACCCAATCGCCCAATTCAATGCTGAGCGGATGATCTTCAATCACCGGTAAAAATAATGCTGGCGATAACAGGCCCCGCTCCGGGTGCTGCCAGCGAATCAGGGCTTCGGCGCCGATGATTTCGCCGCTGCGCATATTTACCTGAGGTTGGTAGTAGAGCACAAATTCTTTTTTATCCAGCGCAGTACGAATGTGTTCGAGCGATTCGCGCTGGGTTTTTACCGCAATATCTTTGGCAATATCAAATAAGTGAAAACAATTTTTTCCCGCTTGCTTGGCGACGTACATGGCCTGGTCGGCGTGGCGCAACAACTGGTCGGCATCGGCTGCATCTTGCGGATAAAGCGTGGCGCCAATGCTGGCTGAAACCAGTAGTAAATTTTGATTCAGGGTAACAGGTTCGGCAGCGACACTTAACAGGCGATTTAACACCGCTTCGTAATCTTCCGGGTGTTCAAGGTCTACCATTACCACCACAAATTCATCGCCGCCGATGCGCGCGAGTGTGTCGCCTTCACGCAGCACTTCTTTTAAACGATGGGAAATATTTACTAATAGTTGATCGCCGGTATCGTGACCGTGTTGATCATTAACTGCTTTAAATCCGTCCAGATCCAGATAGAGCACAGCAAGCGAGCGGCCGTTGCGATGGCTGCGTGCCATGGCTTGTTTTAAGCGGTCTGCGAGCAATACGCGATTGGGTAAGCCGGTGAGCGCATCGTAATGGGCAATATATTCCAGTTGGCGCTGGTGTTCTTTCAGTGGGGTTATGTCGGTAAATAAATTCACATAATTTTGGGTGATACCGTGAATATCCTGCACGGCACTGATAGTCATCATCGCCGCATAAAGTTCGCCATTTTTGCGGCGATTCCAGATTTCGCCATACCAGTTTCCGGTTTCTACCAGGCTTTGCCAGAGTGCGCTGTAAAACTCTTTATCGTGCAAACCTGATTGCAAGATGCGTGGATTTTTGCCGATTGTTTCCTCGCGGCTATAGCCGGTAATGTCGGTAAATACCTGATTGGCTTCAATGATATTGCCCTGGCAATCGGTAATTAAAATTCCTTCGCGCGCGTGGGTGAAAACGCTCGCGGCCATTTGCAAACGCGATTCGGCGCGCGACTGTTCTATCGCCAGTGAGGTGAGGCGGGCTTCGCTATCAATAAGCCCCAATTCATAATCGCTCGGGTTGCGCGCTTCAGTGTTATAGAGCGCAAAAGTACCTAGTACCTGACCCTGCGCAGAGTAAATGGGTTGCGACCAGCAAGAGGCGATATGCGCGCGCTCGGCTAAATCGCTAAACGCCATTGTCCAGGGGTGAGTGTGCACATCGGTAATAATAACGCGATGGCCAAAAAATACTGCGCTGCCACACACGCCCATGCCTTCACCGACTGGCAGGCCATCAATAGCTTTGACAAAAAAATCGGGCAAGCCATAAGCCGCACCGTTGCGTAGATGCTGGCCGTCGTTATCCAGTAGCATAATGCTGCAAAAGCTTCCCGGTAAAAGGCTGGCCATATCTTTGGCTATAGTGGGGAGGATGTCACCCAGCGGCATTTTGGCGATTAGCATTTCCAAAATGCGATTGTGATGTTGATGGCGGCGCTCGGCTTGTTTGCGTTCACTGATATCCTGATAAATACCGGTAAGGCGAATTAACTCGCCATTTTCATAGTGCGCCATACAGGTGGTGCGTAAATCTATCTTGCGGCCCTTAAAGGTGTACTTCAGTTGGGTGCGCTCTACCGCCACCTGGCTAGCCAGTTTTTGTTCGAGTGTTTGTAATTCCTTGCGCTGTATCTCCAGCGCAAGCTTGTGAATCTGCAGCTCTTGCTCTAATTGTTGCTGGGGTGATAATTCGGCCTGGGTTTTGGCCGCCCGAGGCAGGCTACGCCGCCATTCGGCCAGCGCGCGGGCGTAAAGATCCGATGCATCCAAAGTGGGGTCAGGGGTCATGTGTTGGTTAATCCTTCGGTGAAAACTCCCGTGGGCAAAATGCCGTGAGATATTGCGCTCGCGGATAAAATATAGCAGTGGCGATAGGGGGTGTCGAAGCGCGAATTTGTAATTTTATTCAGCAATCGTGCCAATAGAACCAAAGTGTTGGTAAGCTAAATAATTATGCATTTATCGCTATGGATTCGAAGAGTTTTAATTGCGTAGCAAATGGGCAATTTTTGTTTTAATAACTATTCCTATAAAATGCTGGCGTCTGTATCCTTATTGCTGTAATGCCCTGTAATTAATTATCCTGTCTGTCTTTTTCGCTCCCGTGTTTTTGATCTGGAAGTCACTGATGCAAATAAGTAAAAGTGCCAAATGGTCTATTGTGCTCTTGCTACTGCTTGGGGCAGGGATCTGTTTTGAACTGAATATGAAGACGGCAACAGGGACTTTTCTGGCCGTTGCGCTGGTGTTTGAGTTTTGTTTTCTGGCGGGGATATTGCGAATTAATGATCGCGAAGACTAGGGTAATCGCCAAACATCGCAACGATTACCCATTGAACAACGTGCGTTATTGATTAGTTATTCGTATTTTTCTGCTCTGCCTTTCTGTCGTAGTAATTCTTCAACACAAAAAATGCTTTCTTTTTCTCACCGGTATTGGAATAAATTCCCTTGCGATTAAATTCGTCCTGAATGCCGGGTAGATGGCGGCGTGGAGAGCGGAAGTCGGTGAGTATCCAGGGGGATGTGCCCACAAAGCCATCAATGCCATCGAGCATTTTCAAGGTTTTGTTGTAGAGATTTTCCTGGAATTCTTCGGTAAAAATTTTATCGACATCGCCATGATTACCAGCGCGTGCATCACCGCCAAATTCGCTGACAAATACCGGTTTATTGTAGTTAATTTCCCAGCTGATACGATCAATTTTTTCCGGTGCACCATCGTACCAGCCGATGTATTGGTTGAAACTCACCAGGTCCAGGTGTTCTGCCAGTGGATCTTCCACCACTGCCACGTTAGCGTTATCCGCACGGTAATGCTTTTCCAGGGCTGCGCTCAGCAAGCGTGAGTCATCCAGGCTGCGCGCTTTGGTCGCGAGGCGTGCGAGAAATTTATTGCGTGCATCTGATACCGGTGTTTCATTAGCGAGCGACCAGATAATAACTGCTGCGCGATTTTTATCGCGTTCAATCATTGCCGTTAATTGCGCTTCAGCATTTTGATAAGTAGCTTCGTTGTTCCAGTTGATGGTCCAGTAGACTGGAATTTCTGACCACACCAGCAAGCCCATCTGTTCAGCGAGGCGGACCATATCTTCGTTGTGGGGATAGTGCGCAAGGCGTACAAAGTTGGCATTGAAGCCTTTGGCCCAATTTAATAACTGTTGCGCTTCTGCCGCATTTTTTACGCGCCCGCCACCTTGTGCAGAGTATTCTTCATGCACCGAAACGCCACGCAAAAAAATCGGCTTGCCGTTAAGCAATAATTGCTTACCCTGGGTGCTGATGCTGCGCAGCCCTACAGTATCGGTGAATTTATCTTTGCCGGTGCTGATTTGTAGTGCGTAAAGTTTTGGATTTTCCGGCGACCAGAGTTGTGCCTTATCCGCTTTAAACGAAAAGCTCGCTTTGCCATGGTTATCGGCAGTAAGTGTTTGCTGGATATTTAATTCGGGTACTTTAACGGAAATTTTTTCGCCGCCTTTGGCTCCATCCAGTAATACGCTGCCAGATACAGTTTTATCAGCAAACGACGTGAGTGCAATTTTATAATCGCGAATAAATGTTTGCGGCACGGTGATTAACTTTACCTCGCGTGTAATGCCGCCGTAATTCCACCAGTCAGTATTTAAGGTGGGGACTGCATCGGCGTGGCGTTTGTTATCTACCTTAACCACCAATGAATTGTTTTTGTCTTTTAGTTTGCCGGTAATTTCATAGTGAAAGGGCGTGAAGCCACCGACATGAACACCGAGTTTCTTGCCATTCAAATAAACATCTGCACGGTAATTCACTGCCCCAAAGTATAAAAAAGCTCGCTCACCTTTTTTTGCAATTGGTGCATCAAACGTTTTGCGATACCAGACAGTGCCTTCGTAGTAATAGAGTTTATCGGTTTGGGTATTCCAATCGCCGGGTACTTGCAAACTTGCCGATTTATCAAAATCATATTCCAGTAAATCGCCCGGGGATTTTTGTTTTGAGTCAGTAAAGTAAGCGTTCTGTGAGGGCGTTGCCTGTTGGTCAAATGGCTCGTAGCGATAGTTGTAGTAACCGTTTTCGTAGGGGTCGACAATAATTTTCCATTCGCCGTTTAATGAAACGGAATCGCGGCTGTAGGTTTGTAACGATGGGGTTTGTAACGATGGGGTTTGTAACGATTGGGTTTGCAGTGGAAGTTCAGCTGCCGCGGTGATAGCAGGCGTTTCAGCCGCAAATACATTGTGTGCAAGCGAAGCGAAGCCAAGTAGCGCGCCGAGCAAAAATCGTTTCATAGTTTTTCTCTGTTGACTGATGGTCTTATGGTTTATGTGTGCGAGCTTGTCTGTGCAAGCTGGTGTCAGGATCAGTAGAAAAATGCGCGTTTTAAAATGTGCACTGCTGATGTGTGGTTGATTCAGCATGCTTGTATACAGCGCGCAGAGAATTCTAGTCTGGATTGATGCGGGAGTTTAAGCGGGGAGGGGTAAATAATTGTTAACTACCGGAGTTTAGGTTAAGTAGTCAACATAAGCTCCGGTGTATGAATAACTCGATGATTTAATGCGTGGCAGCCTGCGCACCAGTTTTAGTTAATCCCCAATTGCGCACCTTCTCCATATACAAATACACCACTGGTGTTGTGAATAGCGTAAGCAGTTGGCTTACGGCTAAACCGCCGATAATCGTAATTCCTAATGGGGTGCGCAATTCAGAACCTTCATGGAAACCGAGGATTAAGGGTATGGCGCCGAGCAGGCCAGCGAGGTTGGTCATTAGGATTGGACGCAGGCGAATCATCGCTGCCTGATAAATTGAATCGCGCGATGACAGACCTTCATTGCGCTCCAGCTCCAGCGCAAAGTCGATCATCAATATCGCGTTTTTCATGACGATACCGATCAGCAAAAATAACCCTAACATCGCGATCAAACTGAACGGTGTATCCGTAAGCCAGAGTGCAAGCAGGGCACCAATTCCCGCTGAGGGTAGCGTGGAAAGAATGGTGAGTGGATGGATGGTGCTCTCGTACAAAATGCCCAAAATCAAATAAACCGCGAGCAGTACGCAGGCGATTAATACCGCCGGGTTTTGTGCCATACCAGGTACGCTGGGTCCCCAGCCGGGGCGCGAGCTGCCTACGGGTGCGAGGTAGACTTCTTTGGGCATCATTAACTCGGCAACCTTGGCTTCGATAATGGTGCGCGCTTGCTCAGCGGTGATGCCTTCTGCCAGACCGTAGCCAATATTCTCCGAGACAAACTGGTTGCTGCGGCGAATGCGGTCTTCGGCCAAGCCGTAATCGAAACTGGAGAAAGTGGACAGTGGCACACGCTTGCCATCGCGGGTGATGACTTGTAACTGGTTGAGTACTTCGGGAGTGGCGGTGTAGCCGGGTTCCAGTTCCATCACCACGCGGTATTGGTTCATCTCCTCATACATAGTGGAGACCTGCCGCTGCGAGAAGGAGTTGTTGAGCAAGCTGGCGACAGTGCTCATATCAATGCCCAGCCGCTGGGCCGCTTCGCGGTCGATAGTGAGCTGGATCTGCTGGGTGCCTTCTTCGCGCACGCCGTCAATCTCAGTCACCTCTTTCATGCTTTCCATGGCGGTGGTTAGCTTGGCGGCCCATTTGTGCAGCAATTTCATATCATCCGAGAGCAACATGATTTCGTGCTGGCTGCGACTGAAAGGTGAGCTTAAGCGAATATCCTGGTCCGGGCCGATCATCAGCATGGCACCGGGAATGCTGGGCAATTCGCGCCGGATACGATCGGTCACTTCTACCACTGACACACCTCGTTCCGATAATGGCTTCAGGCTGATACGCATCCAGGCGTTGCTCACCCCATTGCCGCCACCGCTTGCGCCGAACACATCCTCAATCGCCGGGTCGTTGAGCAGTACGCGGCGGAACTCCTGGATTTTCGGCTGCATCAATTGGAAGGAAAAACCGTCATCACCGCGAATCCAGCCGGTCATCTGGCCGGTGTCCTGCTCGGGCAACATGGTTTTGGGAATGGCGATATAGAGGTAAATATTGATGCCGATAACTGCCGCGAGAATCAGCATGACAATACGGCTGTGGCGCAATGCCCAGTCCAGGGCGACGGCATAGCCTTTTTTCAGATCATCAAAAATACTTGGTTGTTCTTCTTTTTTGGGTTCGGGCTTGAGCAGCTGGCCGCACAGCGCCGGCGTCAAACTCAGGGAGATCACCAGCGAAATCAGCATGGCAGCGGCAAGGGTGATGGAGAATTCGCGGAAGAGCTTTTCCACCACGCCGCCCATCAGCAGGATGGAAACGAAAATCACCACCAGCGTCAGGTTCATCGCCAGCAGGGTAAAGCCCACTTCACGCGCGCCCTGAAGTGCGGCTTGAAACGGTGGCATACCTTTTTCGATATGGCGTTTGATGTTTTCCAGCACCACTATGGCATCGTCGACGACCAAACCGGCGGCGACAATCAGGGCCATCAGCGACAGGTTATTGAGCGAGAAGCCCCAAAGGTACATCACCGAGAAGGCACCGATAATCGCCACCGGAATCGCCAATGTGGGGATAAGTGCGCTCTGGGCGCTGCGCAGGAATACAAACACCACACCCACCACCAGCATCACTGCAACGGCCAGCGTGATTTGCGCTTCTTGAAGGGTGGCGCGAATACCGGGGGATCTATCCATCACCACTTTCAGTTGGGTATCGCCGGGCATTAATGCGCGCAGTGTTGGTAATTGCGCGTTAATGGCATCGATGGTCTCGACAATATTGGCTCCGGTTTGGCGGCTAACGGTCAGGGTTACGGCGGAGCTGTGGTTATGAAAACCGTCGGTGTAACGGTTCTCGACGGAATCGCTTACGGTAGCTACATCGCGCAGACGGACCGGGCCTGCAGCGCCGTAGCGCACTACCAGATTCTGGTAATCGGCTGCGGTGCGCAGGGTTTCGCTGGTGTACACCTGCCAACGTGAATCATCTTCTTCCAGCACCCCCATGGGGCGTTGAACATTGGCATTGCTGATGGCGTTGCGCACTTCATCCAGTGCAATGCCATAGCTGGACAGGGCATTGGGATTGAGCTGGATGCGCACCGCTGGCAGCGACGCGCCATCGATCCCCACTTGCCCGACGCCTTTAATCTGCGCCAGTTTTTGCGCGAGTATGGTGGAAGCTGCGTCATAGAGTGCGCTGGGCGACAGGTTGGGCGAACTTAGTGCTAACGCCATTACCGGCGCCTGTGAGGGGCTGATTTTGCGGTAACTCGGGTTGCCCGGCATGCCGGCCGGCAGCTGGCCGCGAGCGGCATTGAGTGCAGCTTGTACATCGCGCGCGGCCGAATCCAGATCGCGGTCGAGGGTGAATTCCACCCAGATAAAGGTGCTGCCCTGGGTGGAGTTGGAATTAATCGCCGTCACCCCGGGAATACTGCCGAGCGCGCGTTCCAGCGGTGTCGCTACGGTTGATGCCATGCTCTCCGGGCTGGCGCCAGGGAGCTGGGCGAAGATTTGCACTGCCGGGAAATCTACCTGCGGCAGGGGCGCGACCGGCAACATCCGCCAGGATAAAAGCCCGAGCAATACAATCCCCAGCGCCACCAGGGATGACGCGACGGGTCGTTTAATAAAGGGTTCTGCAATTGTCATGCATTTGCCTCTTCGGGCGCGGTGGCGGGTTTGTTTACCCAACGATCAAAAAACAAATACACCACCGGGGTGGTAAACAGGGTTAACACCTGGCTTACCAGCAGTCCGCCTACCATCACCAAACCCAGTGGCTGGCGCAGTTCGGCACCGGAGCCGCTGGCGAGCATCAAGGGAATGGCGCCAAACAGGGCGGCGAGGGTGGTCATCAGAATCGGGCGAAAGCGCATCAACGCGGCGCGATGAATTGCCTCGCGTGGGCTCATGCCCAGTGTGCGTTGGGCATCAAGCGCAAAGTCCACCATCATAATGCCGTTCTTTTTCACCAGCCCGATTAGCAACACCACACCAATAACGGCAATCAAATCCAGCGGTTGCCCGGTTAATAACAAGGCGAGCAGCGCACCTACAGTGGCTGAAGGCAGGGTGGAGAGAATGGTCACCGGATGGATAAAACTCTCATACAGTACGCCGAGCACTATGTACATGGTGATGACAGCGGCGAGCACAAGCCAAAGGGTATTGCTGAGCGAGGCGCGGAAGGCTTCAGCCGCACCCTGGAAGCGCAGCTCGACAGCGGCAGGCAAATCCAGCTCGGCAGTAGCCGCTTCTATGGCATCTATCGCCTCGCCCAAAGACGCATCTTGCGCGAGGTTGAATGAAATAGTGGTCGATGGAAACTGGCTCTGGTGATTGATCAGCAAAGGCGTTGGCCGCTGGCTGATTTTGGCAAGGGTAGAGAGCAACACCGGTTTGCCGTTGTTGGAGTTCACATAGGTATTTTCCAGTGCTTTCAGGCCCTGGGCGTAATCCGGATCTACCTCCAGCACCACGCGATACTGGTTGGCCTGGGTAAATAGGGTGGCGATTTGGCGCTGCGCATAAGCAGTTTGCAAACTGCTGGCGATATTGCTCACGCTCACACCCAGGCGCGCTGCTGCATCCCGGTCGATATCCACATAGGCTTGCAAACCGCGGGTTTGCAGGTCGGCGGCGACATCGGCCAAGGCCGGTTCCATACGCAAACGCTCCAGCACGCGCGGCAGGGTTTCATCCAGCAGGGCGATTTCCGGGGCGGTCAGGGTGAATTGGTATTGGGTGCGGCTGACGCGGTCTTCAATACTCAACTCCTGTAATGGCTGGAACCAGGCGGTGATACCACTGATACCTGCAATCCGCTCCTGCAGGCGGCGGATAATGTCGCTGGCGTGGTTATCGCGCTCGCCGTGGGCTTTCAGGTTAATCAGCAAACGGCCGGAATTGAGAGTGATATTGTTGCCATCCACGCCGATAAACGACGAAATGCTCACCACATCCGGGTCTTGCAGAATCAGTTCAGCAATTTGCTGCTGGCGCTCGGTCATGGCAGCGAAGGAGGTGTCCTGCGGCGCCTCGGTAATCGCCTGGATGGCGCCGCTGTCCTGAATCGGGAAGAAGCCTTTGGGTACCACCAGATACAAACCGGCGGTGAGGGCGACAGTACCCAGCATCACCGCCATGGCGGCGGCTTCGCGTTGCAAGACTTTATCCAGCAGTTCGCCGTAACTGCGGATCACCTTGTCCAGAAAGTCCGGGTTGCTCTCGTTGTGCACCGGGGCGTGTTTCAGCATGCGCGCGCACATCATGGGGGTGAGGGTGAGCGAAACGATCAACGAAATGCCAATTGCCACGGCCAGCGTAATCGCAAACTCCTGGAACAGCCGCCCCACTAAGTCGCCCATGAACAAAAGCGGAATCAGCACAGCGATTAATGAAATGGTGAGCGATACCAGCGTAAAACCAATTTCCCCGGCGCCTTTAAGTGCGGCATTCATCGGTGATTCGCCCTGCTCGCGGTGGCGGGCGATGTTTTCCAGCATCACTATCGCATCGTCCACCACAAAGCCGGTAGCGATGGTGAGCGCCATAAGTGTCAGGTTGTTGATGGAGAAATCGAGGAAATACATGGCCGCAAAAGTGCCGATCAAAGACAGTGGCACCGCCAGGCTGGGGATAATGGTAGCGGGAATGGAGCGCAGGAATACCAGGGTCACGGCGACCACCAGGAAGATCGCAAAGATCAGTTCCTTTTGTACATCGCGGATAGACGCGCGGATACTGTGGGTGCGGTCGCTGAGTATGTCGATCTTTGCCGCGGCGGGCATGGTTACCATCAGCTTGGGCAGCAGGGCTTCGATACTGTCAGCTACGTCGATCACATTGGCACCGGGCTGGCGCTGGATGTTGATCAGCACCGCCGGTTGCTTGTTGGCCCAGGCGGCGAGGAACCTGTCTTCGGCGCCGTCCTCAACGGTCGCGACATCACCCAAACGCAGCGGTGAACCTTCTCTATAGCTGACAATTAAATCGCGATACTCCTGCACCGAGCGGATCTGGTCATTGGCATCGAGCATGGTGGAGCGGTATTCGCCATCAAAGCTGCCCTTGGGCTGGTTGGTGTTGGCAGTGACTACCGCATTGCGCACCTGCTCCAAACTCAGTTGGGTATTGGCGAGGGCATTGGGGTTTACCTTGATACGGATCGCCGGGCGTTGGCCTCCAGCTAAGGTCACCATACCAACGCCTGGCAATTGGGCGATCTTCTGTGCCATGCGTGTATTTACCAGATCGTAAACTTCCGGCAATGGCAGGCTTTCAGAGGTAACGGCGAGAGTCATGATCGGCGCATCGGCCGGGTTGACCTTGCGGTACACGGGCGGGGTGGGCAGGTCGTAGGGCAACAAGTTGCTGGCGGTGTTGAGTGCCGCTTGCACCTCCTGCTCGGCGACGCCCAGATCCATCTCCAGCAAAAACTGCAGGGTGATAATAGAAGCGCCAGTAGAGCTGGTGGAGGAGAGCTGCTTAACGCCGGGAATCTGCCCCAGGCTGCGCTCCAGCGGTGCGGTTACGGTGCGCGCCATCACATCGGGGCTGGCACCCGGGTTAAAGGTGAAAATCTGGATAATCGGGTAATCCACCTGCGGCAAGGCGGCCACCGGCAAGAGGCGATAACCCAGAATACCGGCCAGCAAAAACGCCAACATCACCAGCGAGGTGGCAACCGGGCGGAGGATAAAGGGGCGGGAAATACTCATGGGTTATCTCAATTGCTCGCGGTGGGCTGCTCAATGACCTTCACATCTTTACCCGGCCAGAGGCGATCCACCCCTTCCAGCACCACTTGTTCGCCTTCAGCCAAGCCCTCCAGCACCGCAATTTTTTCGCCTTCCAGCGCGCCCAGTCCGATGCGGCGCATTTCGGCTTTGCCGTCTTTAACCAGATACACATAGGTGCCTTTACTGCCGTATTGCACGGCGTCGGCGGGAATAGTCACGGCGCCATCCAGGGTCTGCAAGTGCAGGCGCGCGTTAATAAACTGATTGGGGAAGAGGCTGTCATCGCCGTTATCGAATTCCGCTTTAAGGCGCAAGGTACCGGTGGCGGTATCGATTTGGTTGTCCAGGGTGGTTAGTTTGCCGGTGGACAGCAGGTTGTGTTCGCTGCGGTCCCAGGCCTCCACGGCCAGCAATTGTTGGGCCGATAGGGCTGCGTTATGAGCCTGGCGCACGGCAATTAACTGATTTTCCGGAATGGTAAATACCACCGAAATTGGCTGGGTTTGGGTAATGGTGACCAGGCCGTTGCTGTCATTGGCGTTAACCAGATTGCCCACGTCTACCTTGCGCAAACCGGTGCGACCGGAAATGGGTGCAGTAATTCGGGTATAGGACAGTTGCAGGCGCGCATCTTCCAATTGAGCGCTGTGGCTTTTCAGGGTGCCACGCAATTGGTCTACCAGCGCTTTTTGCTTATCGTATTGCTGTTTGGCAATAGAGTTCTTGGTCAGCAGCTGCTCATAGAGCGCCAGATCATCTTCGGCATTCTTTAATTGGGCTTTGGTTTCCTGCAGCGCGCCTTCCGCCTGATGGAGTTTTACCTGATAGGGCGCCGGGTCAATCTCAGCCAGCAGCTCACCGGCTTTAACCGATTGCCCTTCGGTAAACTTCACACTTAGGATAGGGCCGCCCACACGCGGGCGCACGGTCACAGTATTCAGTGGGCTAACGCTGCCAATGGCTTTAAGGTGGACTTTTAAATCGCTTTTGCTAACGCTAACAACATGTACTGGTGTTGGCCCCATCCAGGGGTTGGGTGGCGGCGGGCGTTTGGCTTCAGGTTCACGGATCGCAAAAAACCACACCAATAACAAAATCACTAGAACACCAGCAGCCAGCAGCCAGCGCTGAGCGCGCGACAGGCGATTTACAGAAGCGAGCATGAACACATCCAATCGGTTGATTAATTTGAAACACGTGAGGGGGCGCCCTGGTTATAACGAAACAATTTTGAATCTGGCGCATTAACTAGGCAGGCTAGTATGCAAGGAATAAGCCTGCAATGGCTTTTACATTTCTGGACGATTGATTACAAGCCCATAAATAGTTTGTGGAATTGCATTACCTGTAGAAAATATTATCGAATGGAATTAGCTTTAATGCATATTTTGAATAGTAATAAGCATTTTCATTTGGAAAAATTATTATTAAATGTTAACTACTTCTCAGTAATCCCTTTCTGAAAGCACAAAAATGACAGCGCTGTCTTTATAGGTAAGACAAATAATAAATATAAGAAAAATGATGTTTTAAGCGTCAAATGCAACTCTCCAACCCAATCATCCGTGTCCCAGCCGTAATCGGGGCGAATTAATTTTTCCGGCGTCGATGTTTGCGCCATCCGAAGTAACAGGACCACCAGGGGGTAACAGCCTTTGGGATGTTGCTGTCTGGCTGTTTGCTTTTAGCAAACGACAGGAGTGGATGTTTACCAATGCCTTGTAATCAGGGCTTTCTAATAAAACCTGGGTATAACCCTTTCATCCATGCTTTATCCAAGGAGACAATAAATGACTACTCCTCACAACAAGCGCTTCCGCCTGGCCTTGCTTGGCCTTGGTGTGCTTGCGGCTAGCTACGGCAGTACTGCGTCAGCAGCTTGTAGCTACGTGATTACCAACGAGTGGAATACCGGTGCAACCGGTGAAATTCGTATTACCAACTCCACCTCGGCAGCGATTAATGGCTGGTCAATTAATTGGCAATACGCATCTGCTAACCGCTTGTCCGGTTCCTGGAATGCTACCGTTTCCGGCAGCAATCCTTACGCAGCTACCAATCTGAGCTGGAACGGTAATTTGCAGCCTGGTGCAACAGCAACCTTCGGCTTTCAAATGAATAAAAACGGCGCGGCGGCAGAAATCCCGACAATCAATGGTGCTGTTTGTTCTGGCCCAACGTCTTCTGTGCCCAGTACCTCATCATCGGCACCTGCGAGATCATCCTCATCGGCTCCCGTTGTGAACTCTTCAAGTTCATCGAGTTTGCAGGCTTGCTTGCAACAATGTAACTGGTACGGCAGCCTGCAGCCAGTGTGCGTAACTACAACCAGCGGTTGGGGATATGAAAACGGCAAGAGCTGCGTGTCGCGCACTACCTGTACCAGCCAGCCAGCGCCATATGGTCTGACCAGTTGCGGCAGCTCATCCAGCGTGATCATTACGACCAGTCGCTCCAGCTCGTCTGCTCCAGCTACCAGTTCAAGCTCCATCCGTTCATCCAGTTCTGCGCCTGCTACCAGCTCGAGCTCAATTCGCTCGTCCAGCTCGGTACCGGCTACCAGTTCAAGTTCCTCCATCCGTTCATCCAGCTCAACTGGCACTAACACCAGTGCGGGTGTATTCCGCGTAAATGCTCAAGGTAACCTGACCAAAGATGGTCAATTGTTACCAGCGCGTTGCGGTAACTGGTTCGGTCTGGAGGGTCGTCATGAGCCATCTAACGACTCTGCTAACCCAAGCGGTGCGCCAATGGAGATGTACGCCGGTAACATGTGGTGGGTGAATGACAGTAAGGGTTCAGGTCGCACCATTGATCAAACCATGAAGGAATTGAAAGCGGCGGGCATCACTATGCTGCGCTTGCCAATTTCTCCCCAGACTTTGGATGCTAACGACCCACAGGGTAAAGAACCTAACCTGAAGAACCACCAGTCCATTCGTCAAACCAATGCCCGTCAAGGTCTGGAAGACTTCATCAAGATCGCGGATGCCAACGACATCCAGATTTTTGTTGATATCCACTCTTGCTCTAACTACATCGGTTGGCGCGCAGGTCGTATCGACGCTCGTCCACCTTATGTGGATAAAGATCGCGTAGGTTACGACTTCAAGCGTGAGGAATATTCTTGCGCTACCACTGGCAACCCAAGCACTGTGACCAAAATCCACGCTTACGATAAAACCAAGTGGTTGGCGACTATCAAAGAAGTGGCTGGTCTCTCGGCAAAACTGGGTGTAGATAACCTGATCGGTATCGATATTTTCAACGAGCCATGGGATTACACCTGGGCTGAGTGGAAAGGGTTGTCGGAAGAAGCTTACGCGGCGATCGATTCGGTTAACCCGAATATGCTGATCATCGTAGAAGGTATTTCCGGTACTGCTAACAACCAGGATGGAACTCCAGATACCAAAGTGGAAGTTCCACATGGTAGCAAGGATACCAACCCCAACTGGGGTGAGAACCTGTTTGAAGCGGGCACCAACCCGATCAACATTCCAAAAGATCGTCTGGTCTTCTCGCCACACACTTACGGTCCATCTGTGTTTGTACAAAAACAATTTATGGATCCAGCGCAAACCGAGTGTGCCGGTCTTGAAGGCGACGAAGCAGCAATGCACAAGTGCCGCGTAGTGATTAACCCAACCGTGCTGGAAGCGGGCTGGGAAGAGCACTTCGGTTACCTGCGTCAACAAGGCTACGGCATTTTGATTGGTGAGTTCGGCGGCAACATGGATTGGCCAGCCAAAACCAGCCAGGCGGATCGCACCACCTGGAGCCATATCACTACCAACGTAGACCAACAATGGCAAACCGCTGCAGCTGCCTACTTCAAGAAGAAAGGCATTAATGCGTGCTACTGGTCGATGAACCCGGAATCTGCCGATACTTTCGGTTGGTACCTGACTCCATGGGATCCAGTAAGCGCTAACGACAAGTGGGGTCAATGGACCACGCTTGATCCACGCAAGACCACCTTGTTGAATAACTTGTGGGGGCTTTAATTCACCTAGATTGAATTAATTGCCATAAAATGCCCGGACTCAACTATTTGAGTCCGGGCATTTTTGTTTTTGGCCAGGGGATTTGCGTTAAAACAGGCTTTGAATCGCTTAACGATGTGCTACAGATCGCAAATCGGAGGTTTGCATAAATGAAATGTTAATGGGAGCCTGTTTGTAAAAAATGATGGCACAGATAATGTTTCTAATTTGTCGTTGGAATATTTGTGGTATTGGGAAGGTCGGCAACTGGATTAATGTGGTCTGCGATTAATTGAAAAATGGAGCGATAAATTGCAAGGGTCAACTAATTTTCGTCTTGATATCCAGGGACTTAGGGGAATAGCCGTATTGCTAGTGGTGTTGTATCACCTGGACGTGCCCTGGCTTACGGGGGGGTACATTGGTGTTGACATATTTTTTGTTATTTCCGGGTATCTGATTACTGGCCATCTGGTTGAAGCGCTGAATGGCAATCGCTTTGGTTTTATTGAATTTTATGCCCGCCGTGTGCGCCGGATTATTCCCGCCTCGCTGTTTGTTTTATTCTGCACCATGCTGGTTTCCTGTCTGCTATTACCCCCATTGCTACTGCCCAAGGTAATGAAAGAAACCATTGCTACTGCGTTCTACTTCCCTAATGTTTTTTATGCATATCAGCAAACTGATTATTTGGCAGAGACGTCGCCCTCACCACTTTTGCATTATTGGTCACTTGGCGTTGAAGAGCAGTTTTATTTTATGTGGCCATTGCTGTTATTTTTTTGTTGGCGCTTATTGGGGCATAACAAGAACTATTTGGCCGGCATTCTGATACTGGTACTGTCAGTATCTTTTATTGGCTGTTTATACCTAACCCAAGCCAGTCAGCCCTGGGCATTTTTTCTGGTTTTTACCCGCGCCTGGGAATTGGGTCTGGGAGGATTATTAGCCTTTTGGCTAATTGAAAAGAAATACGTTATTGATAGTGTACTGCCGAGATTTGCACCACTGCTGGGATGGTCAGGAATGGTACTCCTGGGTTGTTGTGCGATTTTCTATAACAAATATACCCATTTTCCGGGCGCCGCTGCGGTCTTGCCAGTGTTGGGCGCAGCATTGGTTTTGCTGGCAGGGTCAATTGGCAATGGCTCCATATTGTTAAATAAAATTATGGCACTCAAGCCGCTGCATTATATGGGGATGGTTTCTTACTCTCTCTATCTTTGGCACTGGCCAGTAATCGTTTTTGCGCAGGAAGTTTGGCCCGGGTTTAGCGGTATCTACGCCATCTTTAGTTTATTTATTATCTCGGTTGTTTTGGCCGATTTGACCTATCGCTGTATCGAACAGCCCTTTCGCCATAGCTCAGGCAGGTTTTATCTACCGGTCAAACCAGCGTTAATTAGTTGCGGTGTTGCTTCGATATTTATTGTCCTTATTGCAGGCAGTGTTGGTTTTCAGATTAAGTCAAAACAGTTGTTTTCCGATCAAATTGCGCAGGAATATATTCCCGATACCCCCCCTGAATTTACCAACTATGTCCCCAGAAATCTGGTGCCGGATTTGCGGCAAGTAACTGATTCCGTCCCCAAAATTTACAACGATGGCTGTCACGATGACTTATTTACCGAGGAGGCCATTGGGTGTGTCTTTGGCGATGTTAATGCGCGCAGAACCTACGTGTTATTTGGAGACTCCCACGCTGCGCAATGGTTTCCGGCGTTGGATAAGTATTCCGCAGAAAAAAATATTCGGTTGATTTCGTTCACTAAAAGTTCGTGTCCTGCCATAGATGTATGGGTAATGCGCCAGGGAGTTGAATATACCGGGTGTCTTAACTGGCGCAAAAAAGTGCTGGAAAAAATTAACCAGCTAAATCCCGATGTGGTGATAGTGTCCAGTTATTATGGAACCAAAGAATTAATGAACGTGAAGGATCCGGCGGCTGAATGGATGCAAGGACTAACGCGAATGTTTTCCTATTTGCCGGGATCTGCTCAGGTGTTCATTATTAGTGATACCCCAAGCTTTACGCGTACGCCTGCGCTTTGCCTATCCAGTAATTTGCTTGATACAGGCAAGTGTGCAGGGCCTAAAGAGCAGGTATTGGATATAGCGTTGGCAAGACAGGAAGAAAAAACTGCGCGCGACCACCACAAGCATTATATCGATATGAATCATTATCTGTGCACCGACACCACTTGTGGCTCCATAGTTGGCAATCTCCTTATTTATCGCGATGGGCATCATATTACGGTTGAATTTAGTGAAAAACTGTCTGACGTCCTGGGTAGGGCAATCGATAGTAAATTGCTTTCTCCTCTAGTCAGGAATAATTAATTTTCCATATTATGCAGGATTAGTTAAATTGTTGGTGTTGTACGCAGGTTAGGGGTGTTTCAGTTAACTGCAAATATTCTGCGGCAGAAATCTTGCACCACAGATTGGGTATTTGCGGTGCAACCAGCAGATAAAAATCTTCCCGTTCAAATTCCGGTAGCGCTTGCGCTGTTAACAGTGCTTGAAACATTTTTAGCGGATTGCGATCAAAATGCAACGGAGTAACACCGGATGCCGCTTTTAGTTGATTAATATTTCCCGTTGAAATACTTGTCAATGTTGTTTGCTTGCAGTTAACGGCAGCACTTAGTTGGCTGGCATTTTTCATTGCACACTCATAGGTCGCGGTGGTCTTGGTAAATACATCTACCGCGCTTTGCTCGCTTAAAAATTGTTTGAATTGTTCCGCTTCGGCTGCGAAAAATAATGTACGTACCGGTGCAGTAGTAAGGTAATCAATAATGAGATGCTCC
>JAGKWY010000088.1 GCA_021151625.1 Gammaproteobacteria bacterium
AAGTATTCGCTACCAATAATACCGACTGCGGAACCTGACCATGGCTAACAAACGCGCCCTGATTGTTGACGATTCGACAACTGCCCAATATCGCCTTAAAAAAATGCTCCGCCGCTATCCGCTGGATATAGACGTCGCCGATAACGGCGAAGCCGCACTGCGCTACCTCGCCCACCATGTGCCCGATGTCATTTTTATGGACCATACCATGCCGGGTATGGACGGCTTTCGTGCGCTGCAAATTATTAAATCCCACCCGGAAACCGCCATGGTGCCGGTGATTATGTACACCGCCCAAAGTGGTGATGTTTACACCGGTCAGGCGCGTGCGCTAGGCGCGCTGGATGTAGTGAGCAAAGACACTATCAACGCTACGGATTTATCCAGGGTGATGGAAACCATCCATATTTATCCGGGGGAGTTACAAGAAACCAATACCGAGCAAATCGAAAGCGCCGAATTAATTGCTGCCGCGAATAAAGTTACCGACATCAACAGCCATCGCATAGAGCGCCGCGCACCCAACCCGGTTGCACTGGAGCAAGCGCGCAACCTGGAATTGCGCCTCAGCCACATGGAGCACACGCTCGAAGATAACCGTCGCTTTATCACTTCGCGCGTGGTGCGCGAACTGCAGGGGCTGCGCAAAAATATTCGCGAAGAGCTCAATGATATTTTGCAGAACCAACCGCAACCAACTCCCCAGGCGTTGCCTGCGCCTGAAGTGGTGCCGGCACCAAAGCAAAGCAGCGGCTGGTCAGTAACGAGCAAAGTACTATCCTTTGCCGCACTACTGGTAATTGTTTACTTCCTCGTACAAATCAGCCAGCAATTAAACCAAAGCTCACAGGTGCAGGAACAATTTGGCAAACAACTACAGGATGTCACCAGCAAAATTAATAAAGAGCCGGAATTAATTTCCCCTGCACTGCAAAATGCAGGTGTAGGCCCGCAACCTGTATTCACCAATAACAGCAATGATTTTATTGGCGACCTCGCCTGGACTTTTAATCAAAACGGCGCCTTGGCTTTTAAACAAAACACCATAGATCCGAAACCGGTATTGCGCTTGCACGAGCTTCTGCATCGCATCGCCAGCAACGGCTTTAAAGGCATGGCCCAGGTGACAATTTACGTTGGCAACTTTTGTGTCTCCATCGACAACATGGGCACAGCGCAACTCGCCAAACCGGAAGCGACCCTGGGTGACTGCATGCTCTCCAGCGAAATTTATATGCTGGAGCGAGTGATGGATGAATATGTGCGCGAAACCAATATGATCCTGAGCAACTTAACGCGCACTCCCAACTCCACCCTGCAAGTACAAATCGGTGCCGCCGAAGGCCCAGATACCTACCCAGAACGCATTCCCACCGTCAGCGCGCGCGACTGGAATACCATCGCGCAAAACAATAACCGGATTGAATTAACGTTGATTCCGGATGAGCAATAACACAACCGCGCAATAAAAAAGCCAGCTCTTTATGGGAGCTGGCTTAAACAGAAACCGTCAACTTATTTTTGGGCCACCATCGGTTATTTTCCAAAACAAAAATCCAAACACCGAATAGTGATTTAATAGATCACTCGCCCGGATTCAGTCAGCGATTGCTTGTGTTCCTCGCCTTGGCCAGAGGCCAATAACCCAAGCTTGGTCTACACTTATTGACTGTTCAGGATGGGAGTTACTAATGCAGATAACAACAACACAATCCTCACTGATTCCACTCTACCGACAGCTTATGATTTCTACCCTCATCGCCCTGCTGGCGGTGGTGGCTTATTTTATTTTGCCTGAGCGGGCGACCCAGGTGTTACCTGATCCCCATACTGAAACCCACCTGTTTTTTGATAACCAGAACGGCGGCAGCACACGCGCCGAGTGGGTCGATAAAGACAGCTACAGTTTTAAATGTATAGCGGCGAACGGGGGTATAGCAGCACCTTATTGCGGGATGAATATTCACTTCGGGCAAGCGAGCGCGAGCGAGAATTACCTGCACTACCAGCGCATGGAATTGAAGATCAACTATCGCGGTGATAACCAGCGCTTGCGCTTGAAGATGTACAGTTTCCGCCCGGCGCAGATGAATGAAAAGTTTCGCGAAACTATGACCGGCCAGGAGATAAGTATCCTTGCCAGTGAAACCAGCCAGTTGATTGTGATGGAAAATTACGGTTTGGGCAGAAATGAAGGCGTCACCGCTACGCCCCTAAGCCCATTGGAAAACACGACTAATAACGCACCCAATACGCTCGATATCAGTATCGACCTGGTTCCTCCCATTACACCGGGTGAACAACTAATCCAGCTTGAATCTATTGTTATCTATAACGCGCTGTTACCGGCGGATACCTGGTACCTGGCGGTGGCGGTCTTATGGCTGGTATCCAATTTATTGTTTATCGCACGCCATCTGATTTTGCAGGAACGGCGCATTCGCAATGACTCCCAGCGGCTTTCCAGCCTTGCGCACTATTCCGAGGATTTAATACAGGAGTCGCAGCATTACAAATTACTCTCCAGCACCGATGCGCTCACCGGTGCGTTAAATCGCAATGGTTTTGCTGCTGAAATGAGCCAGTTCGCACCAGATGGCAGACTTAGTGCCAATACCAGCCTGATGATTATCGACCTCGACAATTTCAAACGCATTAACGATAGTCGCGGGCACGATGCCGGTGATGTAGTACTGCGCGAAACGGCGCAGATTATTCATAAAAACACGCGCGCGACCGATCGTTTTATTCGCTGGGGGGGTGAAGAATTTGTACTGCTCAGCGATAACACCAATACGCAGCCGGCGCTGCTGTTGGCAGAAAAAATTCGCGCGGCGGTTGAGCTCAACTGCATCAAATTCCATGACGAAGAAATTACCGTGACCATCAGCATCGGCCTGGGTGTGGCCCGCGCGCAGGAAAACTTTGATGCGCTGTTTAATCGCACCGATCAAGCACTCTACAAAGCCAAACATATGGGGCGCAATTGTATTGTGCTATCCGAAAACCACACCCAAGAAAAAAGCCAGACGGATTAACCCGCCTGGCTTTTCGCAACTGCAATGAATAACTAAATAAATTTTATTGCGGAGCTAAACGCAATACCACTACACCGTGCGCAGGAATTTTGGTGCTGTATTTTTCTGCCGTTGAACCCTTACCGCCATTCCAAATATCACGCCAGCTGAATTTTTTCTTGTCGAAGAAAATTTCATGCTTGCTGATATCGTCTTTCATGTAGTGGAAGGCCCAATCCAGCGTGTAATCGCGCGCAACGTCATCGCGATTCAGGAACAGGAAGGCGAACTCACCCTTTTCCAAAGGTTTTACATAGATTTCGATATCGCCATCATCAATCCATTTCATCGCCTGAACACCCAGCTTGTCCTGGTTGATGGCCAGCATATCTTTGTTGGTGAGAATTTTTTTGGTGGTATCACTCATGCTGCGCAGATCATTACCCGCAATCAATGGTGAAGCCATAATCGCCCACAAGGAAAAATGTGCGCGGTCTTCATCTTCAGTCATGCCATTGCCGACTTCCATCATGTCCATATCATTCCAGTGACCGGGACCGGCAAATTTGCGCAAACCTGCTTGCTTATCGAGAATCGGCAACACACCCCATGACGACCAGGAACCGTGGTTGTGCTCGCAATTCCAGCAAGGATAAATATCGCCAGTGGTGCGCCAGGAGTGACCGACATCTTTGGCCCAATCCCAGGGTTTGTTATCGCCCCATTCGCAAATGCTGAATAAAATTGGACGGCCCGCTTTATGCAGCGCATCGCGCATCGTTGAATAAGCAGATACCGGGTTGATGTCTTTGGTATCGCACCAATCGTATTTCACGTAATCGATGCCCCAGCTCGCGTAGGTAATTGCATCCTGATATTCGTGACCGCGGCTGCCCGGACGACCAGCGCAGGTGGTATTACCCGCATCGGAATAAATACCGATTTTCAAACCTTTTGAATGCACATAATCTGCCAGCGCTTTTATGCCTGAAGGAAAATGCTTTTTATCCGCCTGGATAAAACCATTTTTATCGCGCTCACCGTGCCAGCAGTCATCCACATTAATGTATTCATACCCGGCGTCTTTCATGCCTGATGCCACCATAGCATCAGCCATTTCGCGAATCATATTTTCATTCACGTCACAGCCAAAAGTATTCCAGCTATTCCAACCCAGTTGCGGGGTCTTGGCCAGTTGCTCAAATTTTTGTGCATGGGTCTGCGCGCCCAACAAGAGCGAGGCAATAAAGCCACAGCAGATAAGTATTTTTTTTGTCATGGGTGAGTACCTTTTTTGTTTTATAAATGTTGCTGCTTTATAAATATTGTTGCTTTTTATTGAATATTACTAATCATATAAATTAACGGATTTGCAAAAAAAACTGCAATCGAAATTGCAGTTTTTTACGAGTCACAGTGAGTGACTATTGATTCAAGCTGTGAATTTTTTCGTTAAAACGTTTAATGATTGCGATGGTTGATGCATCAGAGTCAAAAATACCATACATGCCCTGCTCTTCCTGTGGTGGATCGCCCATGTAGTCATCGCCTTCCTGCCACCAGTAGTTGGGGCGTGCAGTGCGCGCAGCGCCATTCCAGGCCCAGAAGTTATAACCGGCAATGGGCTCACCTTTTTTCATCGGGGTCCAGAGTACATCAAATACTTGTTGATAGAATCTATCGCGAATTTTGGTAGTGGTTTTAATATCGTAGGCACCGCCATCGCGATCCAGACCAAATTCTTCCAATACAATCGGCTTGCCGACTTTTTTGGCGAGCTCTATGTGTGACAACAGATACGCATGCCCCTTGGCCCAACCCGCATCCCAGGTGCCTTCCAGATTGGTTTTATCAATCCAGCCCCAATTGCGAATCCACATGTGGTAGGTCATGTAATCTACGTGTTTACCGCTGTGGGCATCACTTAATAATTTTGCATCGTTTACTGAACCCATCAGGCCTTCGCTGCCAGTACTCACCAAATGATGTGGGTCCAATTCTTTGATGTAAGCGGTAACGCCGTTAATCCAATCCACATAAATTTGTTTTTCCTTGTCACTGGCTTTGGAGTTGCCAGGACGCGGTTCATTGGCTAATTGCCAGGACATAATTGCGGCATCGTCCACATAGGATTTGCCAGTCACTGTGTTTACGCGGGTAACAATTTTCTTGATGGTCTTGCGATATTCTTCCTGGGCTTTGGCACTTTGGTAAAAGCTGGCAGAGCGCGCCATAAAACCTTCCCAATCTTTAGTGACGTTAGGATCTTGCATGGGTTTGCCGTCAACCCAGCTCATATACTGGCTCATGCCGCCCGACCACTGCCAGTAGTTATTTAAATAGAGCACTACGGTCATATCGCGCTTGGCGACTTCAGCCATAAAATAATCCAGGCCTTTTAATAATTCTTCATCGTAATTGCCAAAGCCATTGGTCGTGGCCGGTTTTACTACCGAATTGATATCGCTTTTTTCCGATACAGCCAGTACGCGCAAATTATTGACGCCGAGGCTTTTCAGAGTATCCAGCTCTTTGGCGAGACGCGCGCGATTGCCCACTTTGCTGGCCGCGCCCAGATAGCCGGCGTACCACATGTTGGTACCGGCGATGTAATAAGGCTTACCCGATTTTTCAAATTGGGTGCCTTTCACTTTTACAAATGCCTGCTGTGGCTCCGCTTTTTTGGCGTCAGCCGCGAATGCGCTGGAACTGAAACACAACCCCAGAATCGCCGCCCAGATTCCCAAATTTTTTACTTTGTTAAAGTAGATTATTTTTTTCATGCTAATTACCCGTTGAGTGCTTTTCGGTGTAGTAAATCTAGCAGATTATCCATTTCCTGCCCGCACAATGGCGCAGTGTATTTTCCTGTTTTACAAACAGAAAAACGATAGCCGTTAAGCAAACAGCTATCGTTTTTCCTTAGTAAAAATTTACCGGTTCAATTACCTAATGAAGCTTATTTGTTCTGCTTAGGCCATTTTTTGTAAATAGCGCACCGCTTCCAGCATAGCGCGACCATTGTGATAAGGGCATTTCCAGAAACCGACCTTGTAATACGCATCTGCTGCACCGGCCTGTAAACTGGACAACCAAAACCACTCGCCATTTTTATGGTCGATTTGATAGGTTTTAATAAATTGCCAGGTATTTTTTGCCGCCTCGTAATAACGCGCATCGCCAGTCATGGCATAGGCATACAAAAATCCAACCAACGCTTCAGCCTGCACCCACCAAACGGTATCGACATTAACGGCCTGGGTAGCAAAATCGTAAGAATCCAGCACTTGCCCGTAGGCGCCGATACCTTCTTGTAAAGTGACTTCTGCAATTTTTAACAGGGTTGGTGTCAATGCTGCCGTATACGCATCATCACCCAAAGAATCCAGTGCCTGGGCAATTAACCAACTGGCCTCAATATCATGGCCATAGGTATAACCGGGCGAAAAATCTTTCCACTCCAGATCCATAAACATACGCAGGTGATGGGTATTTCTATCGATCATGTATTTATCAAACATCTCGATGTTATAACGCAGCGCTGCTTTTACTGATTCGTGTTTATCAACCTGATACAAGCGCGTATAAGCTTCCAGGATATGCAAATGGGTATTTTGCGATTTGGGATAATTCAAATCTTTTTCACTCAAGCGCAAATCGGCAATCACACCCCACTCGCGCGTAAATGCCTCCAAATACCCCTCGCGCTCGCGATCAATACCGTACAACTCGATTAATGAAAAACAGGACTGCGCCAATTGCAGTGCCTGCTCGTCTTGCGTTAACTGGTAATAGGCGCAGAGCGCATAAATGGTAAACGCCTGGGCATAGATTTGTTTTTTGGTGTTGATGGGCTTGCCTTCAGCATCCAACTCCCAG
Organism: Gammaproteobacteria bacterium; assembly: GCA_021151625.1. Taxonomy (GTDB): domain Bacteria; phylum Pseudomonadota; class Gammaproteobacteria; order Pseudomonadales; family Cellvibrionaceae; genus Cellvibrio. The sequence goes on from JAGKWY010000088.1 coordinate 6,897, forward strand.
TAGACACCGCCACATTCATTATCGACAAAATTCGCAACAATGTAATCAAATGCTCGCTGGGCATTGCGACGATAATCAGGATTATCTACCGCCTGTGCAACTTCGCTAAAAAACCAGAGGATGCGCGCATTTAAAATAATACCTTTGCTCGCATTTTTTTCTGGTTGGTTAGCTGCGGAAATTTCACCGTAAAAACCACCTTGCTCCTGGTCGGGCGCGTGCTGCACCCACCAGTCGGCAATGGCAATTAATTCTGCATGAAATTCTTGCGGCAGCGGCGCAAAACGCGCCGGCAATACAACTGCATTCATGCGCTTACACCAACTCTTTCAACACTTTTAAATTGGCACTGATCAATTTATTGCGCACCGCCACCGATGCTGCAGAACGCAGGCCATCTTCCGGGGTGTTTTTGCAATAGTCGATCAACTTTTCCACGGTTGAGGTAGCAACGTGCATGCGCGTATCCGATGAAGCGTAATAGATAAACACTTCATTTTTTTCATTCACAATCCAGCCGTTAGAGAAGGTTACATTGGATACATCGCCCACGCGCTCTTCACCGTGCGGAGCAATAAAATGGCCCGCAGGTCTGTGGCTGATTACCCAGGGACGTTCCAATTCAGTCATGAACATATAGAGGGTGTAACGCAAACCGGCAGCGGTGTTGCGCACACCATGCGCCAAATGCAACCAACCTTCCGCTGTTTTAATCGGCGCAGGACCCTGGCCATTTTTCACTTCTTTGATGGTGTGATAAACCTTGGGGTCCACAATCACTTCTGATTTTACTTCAGCATTGGTCATGGTTTCGGTTAAACCCCAACCCACACCACCGCCAGCACCTACACTAATAAAACCATCTTGCGGACGGGTGTAGAGCGCGTATTTGCCATCCACAAATTCCGGATGCAACACCACGTTGCGCTGTTGGCCAGAATAGGTAATTAAATCCGGCAGGCGCTCCCAGGTAATTAAATCTTTGGTGCGCGCGATACCACATTGCGCTTCTGCTGCAGAGGTATCGTTCGGGCGAGTTTCATCTTTGCGCTCGGTGCAAAACAAACCGTAAATCCAGCCATCTGCGTGGGCAGTCAAACGCATATCGTACACGTTGGTATCAGGACGCTCGGTTTCCGGCATAGTAATGGGGTAATCCCAGAAGCGGAAATTGTCGATACCGTTCGGGCTTTCAGCGATAGCAAAAAAAGATTTGCGATCTACGCCTTCTACGCGCACCGCCAGAATATATTTGCCATTCCAGTAAAGCGCACCTGAGTTAAACGCCGCATTAACGCCCTGGCGCTCCATCAAAAAAGGATTGGTTGTTTCGTTTAAATCGTAGCGCCAGAAAATAGGAGCATGCTCAGCAGTGAGGATCGGATTTTCATAGCAATCGTAAACACCATTGCCATTCGCCTTCTTGTTATTTTTTTTGGTTACCAATGCATTGTGCTGCTGCAACAGCGCTTTGGCTTTATCGTTAAAGCTGCTCATATTGTTTGCTCCAATGAGTCAAATTCTGATGTTACTAATGTTCGCCCAAATTCATATTTCATTACTTAAAAAGCACCAAGCCTTTTAAGTAATCGATTACACCTGCAGTGATATTTCGGCAGAAATTTTCCACCGAAAGATCACCTAAACAATTTCTAGTTTTTACTGGCCAAATGTTCGTCTTTAGTACCTGCCAGCAATGCCGGTGGAATATCCGCTGGATAATCCTGCAAATGGCGATACCAGTTTTTCCATAAGAACAACGTACAAGCTGCGGCTACACCCATCGCAATAAAGAATTTGTCGTATTGCTGGATCACCAGGAAAATCGGCGCAGCAACCAACGAGGTCTGCCATACAATACCTACGGTTACGTTCAACATATCGCGCAGGAAATTGGTGTTCTTTGCCAAATTCGGATGCTCTTGTACGCAGAGTTTATGCACCGGTCCCCAGAAGCCCCAGGGGCGTACTTTCAAATAGAATTTTTTCAACACTTCCATATCTGAAGGCGCAGTAATTAACGAGGTAACCACGCAGGTAATCAGGCAAACCACCAGCAACCAGGGGAAGGCGTAAATGAAATCCACTTTTTCCAATTGCAAACCGAACACAGCCAGCGCATGCGCCACGGCGGTATTGGCTTGCGGTATCGCGAGCGACAAGGCCAACACAATCCCCACTGCCATACCCCAGAAGTAACCGTAAGCATTGAATCGCCACCAGTACCATTTGAGTACGTTAGATGCTGTGTAGCCGCCATAAAGGCCGCTCACAATCCACTGCAATACGGTATTTACGCTGGGAATAAAAAAGCCGAGCGCAACACCAATCACAATAAACAGCAGCGACACTATGTAGCTCATGTACACATAACGTTTTGGTTCTGCGTTGGGGTTGATATAGCGCTTGTAAATATCATTCACTACATAAGCGGGCGCCGCGTTTACCGTGGCTGCGAAATTCGACATAAACGCCGCGAGCAAGCCGGCAATCAACAAGCCAAGCAAACCGCTGGGAATATAATTTTTCAATACGAACGGCAGAATCTGCTCAAAGTCCACATCGGAACCCATCGCACGCAAATCATTCATAAAAAACGCGAGTGCCAATACAGTCAAGCCGGCGATCAACATATAGCGCGGGAACATCAAAACTACAGTGACGAAGCCGCTCATCTTGGCTGCATCGCGCGGCGATTGGGTGGAGAGCACGCGCTGCATGTCGTAGTTAGGTGCTGGGCCGGCGAGGCTCAATAAAACACCTTTGAACAGCATCAACATAAAGAAGATGCCAAACAGCGAGTAACCATCAGCGGCAATTTTTTCGTTAGCTGCATCCAGACGACCAGCCCAATCTACGTTGAGATTCCAGTTAACGGCGATGCTATCCCAACCGGCAGGCACAGCGGCCGCAATCATCTCAGGCGATACGCTGTGGATCGCCACAATCCCCACGCCGATACTCGCAATAGTGGTCACAATAAATTGGAACACCTCGGTAAATACCACCGAGAACATACCGCCTTTGATGATGTAAAAGGTGGTGATGATGGTCATCCCCAAGCCGTAGTACACATCATTCATGTGCGGATCGTCAGAGAGTTTCCAGGGGAAAAACACCGAGGCAAATTTGCCGATGCCGATAAAACCGTAAGCGAGGAAACCAATCACACCCACCAGCGCAAAGGCCACCACGATGATGTTGGATAGGCGCGCACCGCGATCATCGCCAAAGCGGAAAATAATCCATTCTGCACCAGTCATTACCCCCGAGCGACGCAGCCAGGTGGCGAGGAACACCATCAGGAAAATCTGGTTAAACGTAGGCCATAACCAGGGGATGTAAATACTCGACAGGCCGTACACAAACAGCAAATACACCAGCCACATGGTACCGGAGATATCAAACATCCCCGATGCATTGGACAAGCCCAGCATGTACCACTTGAGTTTATTGCCGCCCAGGAAATAGCTATTCATATCCTTGGACGCACGCGCGGATACCCAGAAACCTACAAAAATCGTCGAGCAAATAAAGAGCAGGACAATGGCAATATCGAGCAGAGGAAGATTCATGAACACACACCAATTTATTATGGGATCGCCAATTCAGTGGACGAGGTGATCGCTTTTCTTATCTGGCCCAGCACATCCGTGCAGTAGCTTCCGGAGTTACCGGTAAGGAACTGAGACTCAGGGAACTGCAATCGACAAGGCTTGCGCAACCAAGATATAGCATAGCCGACTATAAGCCTTGTCATGAGACGCTAATGTAACCGTTTACATGTTTTTTTTCTAGTCTCTTTTGGCGCGCTGTAGTAAATTTTCCTGCAAATAAACAAATTCCCAATAAATTCAATATCAACTGGCTAGTTACCAGCTCTCCTAAGGTCATGTATATGTCCAATATTCGCGATGTCGCCCGCCTGGCGGGTGTTTCTGTGGCAACTGTTTCCCGCGCTCTGAGCAACCCTGAAAAGGTGTCCCCGGAAAGCCTGGACAAGGTACACAAGGCGATTGCCGAAGTGGGTTATCGCCCCAATATGCTGGCGCGCAACTTCCGTTCGGCGCGCGCCTATGCCGTAGTGGTACTGGTGCCCGATATCGCCAACCCCTTTTATTCGCTGTTTATCCGCGCCCTGGAAGACCGCGCCCACCAGAAGGGCTATGCGGTGTTACTGGGCGATACGCGCGGCACCCCCGAGCGCGAGCTGGAATACATCCGCCGCGTGGAAACCCGCCTTGCCGATGGCATAGTGCAATTGCGCCCCAGCTCGGAAAAAAGCCAGAACAACATTCCCGCCGATGTTCCCTGCGTAAATGCCTGCGGCTGCGAATACACCACCGGCCCGGCGATTCGTATCGACAACCGCGGCGCCGCCAAGAGCATGGTGAATTATTTGATTTCACTCGGGCACAAACGCATCGGCGTTATCTCCGGCCTGAAAGACAACCCCCACGCGATTGACCGCCTCGAAGGTTACAAAGAAGCCCTCGCCGAAGCGGGTATTCCCTTTGAAAAAGATTTGATTGCCGAAGGCGACTTCACCATGTGGTCCGGCCTTAACGCCGCCTTCCAGTTCTGCAATATGAAAAACCGCCCCACGGCGATTTTTTCCATGAACGATGAAATGGCGATTGGCGCCATGCAAACCCTGAAGAGCCAGGGCATTCGCATTCCAGAAGATATTTCCGTGACCGGCTTTGACGATATCGCCTACGCCAAATACTCAGACCCAAGCCTCACCACCATCTCGCAACCTGCGGAAGAAATGGGCAAGATGGCGATGGATATGTTATTGAAAGTCATCGAAGGCGAACCACTCAGCCAACGCGAATGCGTACTGCCCACTGAATTTATTATTCGTAAAAGTACCGGGCCAGTGCAGGGCAAAAAATAATTGCAGTTGCTCTGAAAAACGAAAAAGCGCGCCGACCAGCGCGCTTTTTTATTGGCATGCTAAAAAACCAGGCGCCCCAATATGACCAATCCAGCAACAGGTAAAAAATTTGTATTTCTCGCCAGTTTGATATTGCTCAATCTGGTTCCTGTGTATGGCGTTTTTTATTGGGGCTGGAAAAGTTTTGATTTGATATTTTTGTACTGGCTGGAAAACCTGATAATAGGCGCATTCACCATTTTGAAATTGGTGGTTTACCCCTATCAAAACCTGTCGCAAATCCCTGGCAGAATATTTCCCTCTATTCTTTTTACCGTGCACTACGGCATTTTTTGCCTGGCTCATGGCTGCTTTATCGTTTTGTTCTTCTCACCCAATGAACAATATCGCTCGCAATTTGGTGACATCACTCATTTGATCACCTTAATTGTGGCCCAACGCCAACTAGGCTGGGCAATTATCGCCTTAACCGCTTATCAACTCATCGACTGGCTCCGCGATATAAAATCCAATTGGCCCAACGAGGAAAAAGTAGAGAACATTATGTCGGCGCCTTACAAACGAATTATCGTTTTGCATTTCGCGATTATTGGCGGGGGATTTTTTATTGCAGGGAAAAATGATCCCATTGGCGGATTATTACTGTTAATCGCGCTAAAAATCGCGAATGATATTTATCAGTGGGTGAAAACCAATAAACAAATATCGCAGCGGGAAAATAAAATTTCTTCAGAAAAGTAAAAGCACGTTGATATTTATTTCCAACGTGCTTTTTTTGGACTAATTACTTAACTGCTTTTGCCAACTCAAAATGATCCAGCAATTCCATCGCTGCAACAATTAAATGGTAAAGCGTGCTGGCGGGTGCCACATCCACAACCACTTCATCATTGGCACCGCGTTGATCCACGTATGATCCTGGAGTTGAGGCGCAAAGGTAGTAGGTAAATAAATCCTCAACACCTTTGATTGCAATCGCTTCCGCATTAGGGTTGCCCTCACGGATTTGCACCAAACTGGCTTTGATTAATTCGGTGATGCCCCAGCAACGTTTGTTGTGATCAATAACTTCGCCGGTGTAGGCCACTGCATCAAACAACAACCCGGATTTATCCATACCGATTGCCAGGCCGCGCTCGTAGAGTGCATTGGTATATTGAGCAACGGGGCGGCCGGTGCGGCGATGATACCAATCCAGTAACCAGACCCACTCCATCATATGGCCGGGTTCTACCGTATCGCCTTTAGCGTTGGGTAAGCGCATCCAGTTATCGTCGAAGAATTCAAACAGCACTCCGTGGGTTTCATCGAAAAAATGTGCTTGAAAAAGTGCAAATAATTCACCGACGCGCGCAAGGTATTTTGCGTTGCCAGTCGCATCATAAAGGGCGAGGAAGGCTTCAAATAAATGCATGTGCGGGTTCTGGCGGCGACAGGCGTAGGCGTAATCGCCCTCAATCCAGCCACCCACTGCTGAGCCAAATTTTTTATCCAGATGAGCAATTAATTTATCTGCTTCATCAAGGTAGGATTGTTCATTGAAGGCGCGATAACACCAGGCATTAGCCAATAAAAAGAACGCGTGATCGTAGAGGTCCTGTTTGGTATCCACTACCGCAAAATTTTTATCCAGCAGGTGCGTGTAGCCGCCGCCAGCCGTTGGATGCGTGGCAACATGGTGGACAAACGCCAGCAGGTTTTTAGCAACCACTTTGCCCTGCCCACACCAGCCGCGATGGTAGGCGGCGGCAAAGAAAAACGCCTGGCGCGCCTGCACCCGCACCCGGGTACTGGATTCAAGGTCAGGGACACCTGCCGGGGTTAAACGCTCGTAGTTGGCGTTGGTTTTCGGCTCAATTCCACGCTCCAGCCATAGCGGCAGGGCATCGTTTTTAATCCAGCTTTCAAGGCGGCTCGCAGCCGCACGCAATGCTTGTGACATAAGAGAGTTTCCCAATTCGCAGCGCCGCCCCTGGCGAGAAATGAAATAAATAGGCTGATTGCGGCTGAAGTGCTGAGGCATTTTGCGGGAGGATTCACTGGGGCGCAAATGAAAAAACCCCGGCAAGCCGGGGTAGAAAAAAACACAACAGCGGGCTATGGCTGAACAATTAATCACTAACACACAAGGGCAAGGGAAATTTGATGACTGAAGGTTCAACCATCAAAACTGTAACCGATTACCAATGTATAACCATGAATAAAAAGGCCTTAGCGACGCCATTATCTTCAAAAATGTAACCGGTTTCAATATGTTTATCATAAAATAATGAAAAACATGTCACTAAAAAGATGAACGAAACGGGTTAACTGATGCGAAGTAAAGCCCACGGCCAGTGTTAACTGAGCCGTGGGAGAATGTTATTGAGGCAGGAAATCAAAGGTTTGGTTGAGGGTAGTGCGCGCCACATTGGATGCTGGAAATGTGATGAGCTTAATACGCTGGAGGATCTTGCTCTCCAATGCCGGATCACCCAATTCGCTCGACACCAGGCTGGCTTCCACAATCCGGCCGCTGGGGTCGATCACAATTTTCACCACCATTTTGCCTTGCAAGGCAGGGTTCTGACGCAGGGCGCGGTTGTAAATCGAATAGATCGCACCTTTATGCTGCTCCATAATTTTGCGGATCTCTTCTTCACTGCGCGCTGCACCGCCGGCACCATCGCTATTGCCTGCTTTAGCTGCGCCTGTTTTCTTACCCGCTTCGGCAAGGCCACTTTTCACCTTGGTAGTCTCGCGCCCGGAGAGTGCAACACCGCCGGTATCACGACTCATGGCAGCGGTATTAATGCCACCGCTGGCCACCTTGGCACCGCTGGTGATCATGGCGCGATCAACCTGCGCGGCTTCGCCAGTACTGTTGGTGACTGTAGTAGCTGCCGTTTCTACCGCTGAGGTTTGCATCATCTCGCGCATTTCGGCGAGGTCATCCTTAAACTGGCTCACCTGGCTTTCGGCCTGTTCGCGCGCACGCTCTACGGCTTCTTTCGGCGGCAACTTTGAAGGCTGCTTAGGTTTTTCGACTGGTTTTGGTTCGGGTTTAACCTCTACCGGTTTTTCTTCAGGTTGCTTTTCCTCCGGCTTTTTCTCTTCCGGCTTTTTTTCTTCAGGTTTAGGCGGTTCAATCGGTTTTGGTGGTGGCAATTCCTGTTTTTCCAAAACAACACGCGCAAGTTGCGGCGGCAACTTTTCTTTTTCCGCGCGCGCCAGTTCCGGCACCTTAATCACAGTGACAACCACGCTCACCACGAGCAACACAACAATGCACACCAACAAAATTTTGTTGTAACGCTTGTCGTCATCAATCGATGAGCTCCAGGGCAATTCCAGATTCAGGGCGAGCGCCATATCAGCCCTCCCCGTCGGAACTGGCAGGCAATTCTTTTTTCGTCACCGCCAGGGAAATATCGCGATACTCAGCAGCAGCACAAGTTGCCATCACTTTTTTCAGCAACTGATAAGGCACTTTTTGATCCGCCATGATTGTCACCGGGCGACCAGTAAGCTTATCTTTTTCGGCTAATGGACCTGCACGCTCTGCCTGGTATTTCAATTCCTGCTGCAAGGGGGCATATAAATCGCTGGTGGACGCAACCAGATCCGCTACTGTACCCACAGCGCGACCACCAACGACAACATCGGTTGCACTCACCAATACCACCAGATTATTTTCCGGCACTTGCTCGGAAAAAGACGCAGGTAATTTAATACTTTTGTCAGTTTGCAATACTTCCACATCACCGGAATTTACCAACAGGAAAAATACCAGGATGGTAAAAATATCCATCAGCGACACCAAATTTAATTTGGGCGCCTGATTTAAACGGCGATGATGCTTGGCCATACGTTTGGCGCGCAGCGATTGCTTCATTGTGCACCTCCCGTTGGGGCCAGCGCGCCGGTCGATTGCCCCGGTGGTGGCGCATCGCCCAAAGAAATTTCCGGAAATAATTCTGCATCCACCAAATTAGCGGCAACCACAGCTTTAAATGAACGCACTGTGTCCATGGTGGTTACCAGGGTTTGGTAATCAGTATCTTTTTCCGAGAGGATATAAATATCTTTTTTCTGGATGCCCTTGTCTTCCAGCAGGCGTTTGGTTTCCTGCAACACGCCGGCCAGCAATTTAAAATCGTATTGGCCATCGGCGGTTTTTTCGACCCACTTTAATTTAATGCCTGCGGGATAATTCACTTCAAATTTATCCGCGCGAATAATTAATTCCAGTTGTTGCGGTGGTTCTTCCGTCATAGGAATGCTGGAGTCAGCCATGTCCGGTAGTTTTAAATCCAATACCGTTGTGCGCGAGAGCACCATGCTCATCAACAACACCGGTACCAATATGATCATCAAGTTCATAAAGGAGGTGATGTCGAGATCCGGGTCCTCTTTAATTCGCCGTTTAATGCGCATGAGATTGAACCTCGCTCTTACAATTCAACAGGTTCAATCGGTGGAATTGCCGCTACCAGACCAAACGCCGTGGTGTTCATCGCAACCGCAATCGACGATGACAGCAGAGCAGCTTTTTCTGCCGGGTCTGCACTAGCTACAGCGGTAAACGCCTGAATCAAACCGATAATGGTACCCAACAAACCCAACAGGGTGGCAATATTCGCGAGGGTAGCGAGATAGGCAGTGCGCTTTTCCAAACGCGGCATGGCTTCCATAACACCTTCTTCCATTGCCAATTCAATATCATCGCGACGTGGCGATTGCGCCATGCGCGCAATACCAGCAGCAATAATTCGCGCGATAGGTGCATCGCTGGATTTACCAACGTTCAGCACACCGTTGTAATCCTTTTTTTGCAACAGTGGCAAAATGCGATCAAAGGCCTGGCGATTGGAACTTTTCGCCGACATCAACACCAGCCAGCGCTCAATCGCAATAGCAATTCCAACCACCAGTACAACAGCGATGGGGTACATGAAGGCGCCGCCTTCTTGGAAAAAACGAATCAGAGAATCCATAACCTTAAGCCTCACAATAAAAATGTTTTAAGTTGTAATCAGTTGCTGCGGAAATTACTCAGCGGCTGCATCGTCCCACTCGCCCGCTGCTTCCAGGCTGCGCTGCATTTCATCGCGCTCCACGTGGCCGAACACAGCCTCTTGCTGGCTGCTGAGCATTTCCATTTCCAAATCCGGGCTGGTGGGCGACTGCCAGGGAAGGATATACATCACCCGCGGTTGCTCCTGGTTGCCCGTTACCGTTGTGCGCAAATTGATATTGGCTTCACGCACCATTTTTTTTCCGCCGCTATTTGCTGGCGCAGCGTTATTTTCTCCTGCTGTTGCCGGCACGCTAGCTGCTGGAACGTCTGCAGTCGGTTCTTGCAAGTCGCTCGTTTGCGCCTGTGCAAGCATCGGCAAACTGACAATAATCGACACAAAGCAACAGACTTGGGCAAATAATTTACTCATCGCTAGCCTCTTCAACTACTTCACTAGACTCTTTAACTGCTTCACTAGTCGCGTCAGCTTCAGTAGCTGCCGCACTATTTTCTGTGACAGGTGTTGCTTTTGGTTTGGGCGCAATGCCCAAACGTCGCTGCAAATCCGCGATCCAGCCGGTTACTTGTTTATCGCCATCACCGCGCAATTGCTGGTAAGCCTCAAAGTGCGCGAGGGCTTCGGCGTTTTTGCCGAAATACAAATCATAAAGTATGCCGATATTGCGATGACTCTCAGCATGGAAGGGCCAGACACTCAGGGCCTTTTTATAATTGCTCTCTGCATCACTAAAACGCCCCTGTTCACGCTGCAAAATAGCTAATTGGTTGTAGGCATCCAGGTTGGTGTGGTTGGCAGTGATTGCATCGGTAAAGGCCTGCTCCGCACGTTTATCTTCCTTTTGCGCGCGGTAGACCAATCCCAAATTCAAATAAGCACCAGACAACTTATTATTTTGCGCCACCAATTGTTGCAATAAGGTTTCCGCCTGCTGCCATTGTTTGTTGCGCATAGCGCGCGTGGCATTGGCAAATTGCTGCGTTGCAGCACTGCTAATTGATGGCTTGTTTTGCAAATAGGGATTGGGGGTAACCGGGCCAGCGGGCAGGATAGATGCACCCGCAGGGGCAACTGCCACAGGTTCATCGGCGGCGGATTTTTTGTCAGCCGATTTTTTGGGCGCCGACGACGAGCAGGCCTGCAGCACAAGCACGGCAACCAACAATAGCCAATAGCGTTTAGTGAATATCATCGCTCACCTCCAAACGCATTTCGGTTTTGTTGTAACGGCCAGGCAATAGTTTAGCGAGCGCATCGAAACTGCGTTTTACGCCGGCATCGTAAGTGCCCTTCCAACTGCGTTGTGCATTGGCCTGATGGATTTCAATCGCCTTTTCCTCAAATGGATAGGCCTGTTCCTCCAGCAAAATCTCATACTGTTCCAGTGCCAGCTCATCCAGGTCTTTGGGTCGCTGTGAGTTCATCAGGTCACGACTTAATTGCGCATAAACTTCGCCAATTTTAAAACTCGCTTCGGTAGTAAATTCACTCACACCATAACCGAGGATTTGCTCCTGGGCCTTAATTGCTTTTTCCATAGCCGCGCGCTTGCGCTGCAAGCTTGCTTTTAACGGAAGGCTCAAGGAGATGCGCGCAAACTCATCGTAACTGGCTTGGGAAATTTCGGTCTGTGCACTCGCCGCCAAATAGGTTGAGCGATCAGATTTTTCACTGCCCGCGCGGTTGTGGGTGTTCACAATATTCTGCAACCAGTAATTGCGCTTCTCACGATTGGCCGATGCTTTATACAATTCAGTCAATTTGAATTGCGCTTCCAAATTATTCGCCAATGGGCGCGGATACTGGGTGGCGTAGCGTTGATATTGTTCGATGGCCTGCGACAGCTTGCCCGACTTTTCATACAACTCCGCACCCATATAGAGCGACTGGCGTTTTACATCTGGATCAGTACTGGTGCGCTCCATCACTACCAACTCATCGGCTGCCTGTTGCCATTTATTTTGGTTTTGATAAATCAACACCATCTTGGCAGGCAGGGTTGCTGCCAATGCATGCTGCGGATATTTTTTGCGGAAAGAGCTGTACACATTTTCTGCCTGGGTCCACTTTTCCTGATCCATTAAATACACACCGGCATCGTACTGGGCTTTGATCGCCACTTCAGTATCAGGCGTAACTTGTGTAATACGCAGCAATTGCGCAATCGCTGCATCCTTATCGCCAAACTCGAGGCTGGCTTCTGCCTGGCGATAAATACTGGCCGCAATTCGCTCGCGCACTTGTTGCGCACTCGGCGCCCCTGGTGTTTTGCCATAGGCAGGCAATAAATTTAATACCTGCGCATAAGCCTGTTCAGCGGCTGCATATTCTTTGGTTTCAAAACGGCTGTGCCCCAGAATTAACCAACTGGTAAATTGCAGTGAGCCCTCCGCCGGTGGTTGCCAGGCAATCACGCGCTCGGCAATATTTTTTGCATCCACGTAGCGATTTTGTTGCAGTAAATCATTCGCCGCTTCCGCCAGCACTACCACTGCGCGCGGATCATTTTTATAGACATCGGCAAAGTTCAAGGCATTTTGTATTTTGCGATTCTGCCATTCGCCCAGGCGATTATCTGGCAGGCTACGCGCCGATTGAATTAATTGCTGCGGAATTAAAATGGCCGCGTAACCGGCATCGGCACCGCGCAATTGATCCGTATAACCATAAGCGACCTGTTCATAAGCTTCCATGGCAGGAATTAAATCGCCCGATTCATTCAAACATTCCGCCAACAAAAACGTCATCTCTGCAACCTGTGCATCCTTGGCAAAAGTTTGCACAAATTCACGATACCACTTTGCAGCGCGCGCAAAAGCTGCCGTGGATTCAGATTTATTTGCTGCTTTTAAACTCTGCGCCTGGGCGTGCTCGTATTGCGCCAGCTCTTGTAAGGATTGATGCAAATAGGCGAGCGCATTATCGCCAATAGCACCTTTGCGCTGCGTCCAGAAATTACTGCTAATGCCATAGCGCTCTACAAATTCCTGCTTGGCAGGCAAGATCAAACTGGGGAAATCACCCTGCTGGTAAACATCAATCGCTTTAATACTAAAGCTGGGGGCGAAATCTGAATCGGGATTATGCTGTACAAAATGTTGGTAGGTTTCGGCACTGTCGGTAAAACGTTTTTGTTCCAGATACAACTGGCCGAGCTGCTGATAAAGCAAATATTCGTAAGCGCGTGGGCTACCCAATTCAAGTTGCAATTCACTAATAGATTTAGCACCCTCAAGATAGGACAACGACAAGCCCATCACACGCAAGGTATCTTTTACCAGGTTGGCTTTGGATGCCCCAATATCGGTTAATGTTGCGTCCACATCCTGCGGGCTGGTCGCATGGCCAATTAATTGATCCAGAACACCCGCAAAAGATTTCAATGCAAGGTCGTAATCACCGCGTTTAAATTGTGCCCAGCCTTTCATATAGAGCGCATTTTGTTGCAGCTCAGGATTATTACCTTTCACTACGGCATCGTAATTTCGTTCGGCAGCGGCGTAGTCACCATCGGCAAAAGATTTTTCCGCGCGACGAAATTGTGTCTCCGCCATAAAAGGCGAATCTGGATTGGTTTGCGCCAATTGATCGAGAATTGTCGAGGCTTCTTCAGTGCGTCCATCGAGCGACATGGCCTTGGCCAGTTTGTAGCGCAGCTGATCCGCCTGAATGCCTTTAGCAGGAGCAGTTGTTGCGCCCTGCATTTTTAACAATTCGTTGTAGAGCGCGATTGGCTTGTCGTATTGGCGACGTGCATCTGTTGCATCCAGCTGCGCTTTTTCACTGCGCGCCATTTCCAGGTCGGCAATGCGCACCATGATTTGCTGGCGCAATGCCGGCTCTTCGGCAGCAGCCAGCGCGCGCTGATAACTCTGCTCAATGCGCGCCATATCCAATACTTCCACTTTGGTTTTGGCATTGGGAATTTTTGCATCAGGCAAGTCCGCCAGGGTTTTACCTCGCCCATCATCGCCAATGCCAAAAGTACCGCAGCCTTGCAATTGAAAACTGCCAGCAATAATTAACGCCAGCAAGGTCAATTTTGTTGCGCGGCGCGACTGCGTTGATTTTTTAGTGAGGAATATCATTCAGGTTGCTTCCTCAATTCGGCATCATACAAACGCGCGACTGCGAGATGTGCTTGCGCCAGATAATTGTTCAAACGTTTTTCATGGTTGGCTAGCTGCGCATCTACCTGTGCACGCAAGCTGGCACTCTGCTGGTCAATTAATTGTTCAGTGTGCTGCAAATTACTATTTACATCCTTGCGCTGCACATCCAGGCGCGCCAGCACCGGTTGGATATCCATACTGGTGAGCGTAACTTCTTCAATCCGCTGACGTGTCGCCGAAATATTGGCCAGAGCATCGTCAATCGTTTTTAATTCCGCTTGTTGTTCCGCCATGCGCTCTGGAAATGCCTGCGCCGCGCGCCAGAGCAAAATACCTTTAAACATCTTCAGGCGTGTTTCAACATCTGTGGTGTTTTGCCCTGCCGCCTGCATTTGCTGGATAGTTTTTTCGCCGCGTTCGATTCGCTGGTAAAGTTCACGCGTTTCTTCATCCGCAAGCTCGATATAATTTTCCGCACTGGAAATGGTTTGCACGCGTGCAGCAAGTTGGTCGCGTTCCGCTGTTAAGGCCTGTTGTTTATTGGCTAATAATTGCTGCGCACTTTGCTGTTCATGGCGACTGCGGCTGGCTTGCTTTTCCAACAGCAATTCACGATAGGCATCCAGCTTAGGCTGCCACTGCAGCAATAATTTTTGTATACGCAGCAGATCGCGCAAATCCAGCACTGAAGTTTGAAAAGAATTTTTGGCAAACAATTCATTCAGGTAAGCCGAGCGGGTTTTGATCACACTGGTTTTATCCAGTTTGAGCCAGTTTTGGCCGTCATCGGTTATCACTGCTGTGGGTGCACCTTCCGCAGTGCCATCGCCGCGCAGGATTTTTTTTGCCTCTTTATCAGAAAAAGCTTCGCTGCCCACCAGGGTTAACAACTCACCTTGCGTAAGGGTTGAACGCATCTCGCGAATTAATTGTATTTCACGTGCAAGCAATTCTTCGGCGGTGTGATATTCCTTAACCGCTTCACCCTGGGCATCGAGTTTTTCATAGGCATAAGGAATAGCAAGCAGCGACTCCTGTACAGCCGGTTGCATTAAGCTGCGCTGGCGCAACACCTGCCAGGGCTTGAGCGCAACGGCGTATTCTTCTTGCGCAACGGCAGCCCAGCCGTAACCAAGCAGCGCCTGATTAGCGAGCGGCCCATCCAAACGTACCTTGGTAAATTCACGAATAGCCGCGCGATATTTTTTTTCCGCCAGAAATGAATAGCCGAGCGCAGTGTAAGCTTTGTCTTGCAGTGCCCACTCTTCCCGCTGACGGGAAGGATTGTCGGATATGTCTATATCAGCCAGCTCCTCAAAAAACTCCTGCGCACTTTTGAAATTGCCAGCGCGCGCGTGAGCTGCGCCCAGGTTGTAAAGCGCATAGGGATTCCAGCTACGCAACTCATCGAGATCTTCCGGTTTAACCTCGGCAAAATTATTGTTGCGAATACGGATATTAAATTGCAGCGCCTGCAGCTGCGCGCGCAGTGAGGGTTTAAAGTTTTCGCTAACTCGCGCAAAACTTTGTTCCGCTGCTGCCTGATCGCCGCGAATGTAATGCAGTTTGCCCAGATAAAACCAGGCGGCATCGCGCACATGTTGGGGGCGACGCTCATCTTGCAAGATATTGGTAAATACACTTTCCGCATGATGCTGCATGCCAAACGCGAGGCTGATGCCGCCGGCAATTAATTCCGGGTTATCGCTATGGCCCTGAATGCCATCGCGCGTGTCAGCCACCATGAGCTCAGAAAGCGCGGGAATATAATCCTGTTGGTAGTAGTGGTAGAGCGCCACACCGTAACGCAAATCCGCCACTGAGGTTTTCATTTTTTCCTTCGCTTGCGCGCCGGGAAAAAAGGCGATGCTCGCCAGTGCAAGCACGAGCGATGTGTGCCGGAAAGGCGCGCCGGCACGCATTACATTTGCCATTGCTTGATAGTAAATTCCGGTTGCAACTGCGCCGTAGAATCCACTATACGCAATTCCAGCACCACCGGGTCCTGCGCTTTGCTAATCACCAGCTTGGCGCCACGCTTGTAATCTTTTTGCGGACCACGCCCAGTGAAAAAAGCGCTGATTTCATGCTCGCCAGTTTTTAAATTGCCGACATACAAACGCTGTACGCCACCGCGAAACAGGGCTTTGGTTTGTTTATCGCTGTAGAGTTCACTCGCCACCAATTGGCCATCAATTTCCAGTTTGATTGCGTCCAGGTTAAAGAATGTGCCCAAATCCATGGAGACATAAACTGCTACCTGGGTACTGGCAGGGTAGAGCAGTTCTTCTTCCAGAATTAATAGATCGCGATTAAGGGTAAGCACAGATTCTTTCAAGGCTTCAACATTGCCTGTTTCCTGCGCCATGGCACGCAGGGAATTAAGCAGCAAGGGGCACAACAGCGACAGCAGCACAGCCAGGCGCAACCAATAGCGCAGGGGTTGAATCATGTCTCTCTCCAAGTGTTATTTCAGCTGATTTTTCTATCACACCGGGATTTCAGCAGGTGTGATTTGCTAGGCTCAAGCCGGGATTTTTTAGTCAGCGCGCCTCTTGCCGATATTGGTATTTGGCACTCACAGCCCTCGTGAATAAATCATTCTAGAAGCCAATCCGGACTTTGGATGTGACTTTGAGCACAGTTGATCTGGCGCTTGAGTGATTTTTTTTGAGCGATGATCAAGCCCTGCACAAAAGTGACAAGGCCGGTCAAAAAGTGAGAATTAAGGAAAGCTTAGATGGTTTTTGAAGAGGGACAACTCCTTCACTATTGCAGCGCGCAAATAGCGAAGGAGATGTGTAGAAGTGGATTATTCGGTGATACGAATCGTGTCCAGATAGATGTAACCGTAAGGGAAAGGTGTACCTGTTGCATACACGTGGATTGCCAGCTTGCGCACATCAGCGGCGTTAAACCCACCAGGAAAACTACTGCCCAGTTCCACACCAATCTGATGCCATTCACGATCAGGCATACCACTACTGATAAACGTCTCAGTGGATGCCTCTCGCCCTGCGCCATCAGTCGCAACTAACGCAAACTCGATGGGGCTGGAATAGCCCGAATCTGCTGACACCAGCTTGATCTGTAAACTGGCCTTTTTGTTCTTTATGTTAATGGCTTTACTCAGTGATGTTTCCAATGCCCAGTGGTCCAGACTGCTGGTCCACTCTGGAAATGCACCCAAACCCTGGGAAAGATGTTTATGAATTTCGCTGATTCCACCGGCATAATTTATAAATTTCCAGTTGTTAGCCGATGCCTCGGTATTGAAATGCTCAGCGAAAACCTCCCTGGGTGAAGAAATGCTGCCGGTTCCTTTGACCCATTTGATGTTATCCAATTGAAACACCACCCCGGTTTGGGGGGCATCATCAATAGATGGACGAATCAGAATCGCTGTATTTACTGCTTTCAAATCCAATCCACTGCGTACCAGGTCAGCAATGTTTATCTCATAGGTTGCCCACTGGTTCTGGATAAGCGCAGGTATTTTCACCGAGTGAGACAGACAGGGCCAACCGCATTCAACAATCACCTCAAACAGCATATAGCCTTTGTTGCGATCATAGGCATCACCAAAATTTTGCACATTCAAATCAAAGACGAGCTTGCCAGTCGCATAGGCGCTGCGGTCGGCTGAATCCGAGCTTACAAATAATTGACTCACATAGCCGGCCTTACTGCCATAGCTAACTTCCACCACCTTGCCATGCCCGGCCGAAGGAGAATCGACCAGTCTCCATTGCACATTACTGGCATTGCTTTCAGTGGTGTACCCTTGCCCCTGGCCGGTGCGTGCATCGTGCTCCCAGACATGGAATGAGCCCCAGCTCTTATTCAGGCATTCCTCAAAAATAACACCGTCACTGCCGCAACTATTCCCAATAGGATTGCCGCCGATAGCTGTGGAGGAAGAGCTGCTTCCTGATGAAGAACCACCATCTCCGCCGCCACCACAAGCGCCCAATAACAAGCTAACCAGTAAAAGTCCCAAATAAGATTTCATAACTACTCCTTGAGAGAGAACGCGAGAATAAATAAGCGTGAGAAAGGAAAACGAGAGAGGAGAAAAACGTCGCCATTGTACGTAAAATTACGCGCCAAGCTGCCGAAAAAAGCGTGACCGTGTAGGCAAATTTATTGCGGCGCAGCCAAACCCTGACTGTAGAGCACCTTGCCTTCGGTGGTGATAACCACCGCATCGAAACCGGGCAACTTGTTGATCAGCGCCAGGCCTTTCTCCGCCCCCAGGATAAATACCGTGGTAGAGAGCGCATCCGTATCTATACCCACCGGCCCGATAATGGTCACACTATTGACGCCACTAACCGGCGATTTACCCGTGCGCGGGTTGATAATGTGATGTACGCGTTCGCCCTTGTCATCGATAAAGTATCGCTCGTAATCACCCGAAGTGGAAACCGCCACATTCTCCAACGGCAGGGTGATAGCCACCTTGTCTGCGCGCGGGTTTTTAATCCCCACCAGCCAGGGTCGGCCCAACTTATCCCCCATTACCCGGCTATCGCCTCCCGCAGTAACACTGGCATGGCTAACACCAAATTTTTTCAATATCGCTATCGCCTGATCTACCGCGTAACCTTTGGCAATGCCGCCCAAATCGATATACACCTTGGGGTGTTCAAACCAGAGAGTGTTATTTTTTTTATCCAAATGTATAAATTGGTAATTAATAGCTGGCAATAATTCTTCGCGCTGCTGTTCACTCGGTTTCAATTTTTTGCGGTAGTCGTAGTAGCGCGCAAGTGACGCAAAGGTGATATCAAATACGCCTTCGCTTAAACGACTGTAATAAAGGGATTTATCAATAATGCTGGCAAGTTCTGCGGAAATATTTAGCGGTTTTTGGGCGCTGGCTTTGGGCGCAAGCTGATTAACTTTATAGAGCTCACTGGTTTCAATATAGGGACTGAAAGTGGCATCGATACGGCGCATTTCAGCCATTACCGCTGCTACAGCTTGTTCAGCTTTCGCATCATCATCCAAATAGAGCGCAACGCTGACTTTGGTACCCATAATGTCCTGGGTATCACCGTGCCATTTCGCCTGGGCAAACCCAGTGATAACACACAGCAACAGCGCGAAAGAAATTCGCCACATGACTTACAAATTCAAATCGACGCGGTAATGGTGTTTATTTTCTGGATCAACACGTTCCAACTGCGCAAACATAGCGAGCACATCCTGCGCATTGGCTGATTCAAAAAATGTCTGGGGCGCCGCTAACTCACCCGTCACTCGACCACCGGCTGGCGCGGCCAACTCAATTTGCAGATTCACTTCCAGCGGTCCGGACAACTGGAATAATTTGGCGCTGACGCCATTGTTGCCGTTATCAGTTAACTCGGCGGCGTAGCTACCTATATCCAACCAATTAGTGCCAGTATTTACGCGCGCGCTATTCCAGGTGAAATTGCCTTTGAGTTTTAGCAATACATTACCGCGCAATTGCAACGATTCTATATGCGATGAAAACTGCCCTTGAATCGGCACAGGAATTTTACTTTGCAATAGGGATGAAGGGACTGAGACATCGGCGTTATGCACTTCTATTTCGCCATTCGACCCCGCACAAACTTCACCGGCAAATTCCTGCGCGGGTAATTTTGTGGTCACCTGTGCGCAGCGCGAAATCAATGACAATGGATTTAGTTTCCAGCTCAGTTGCCCGAGGGAATGTTCCTGGCCGCTCATCTGCAAACTGGCCAGGCTCGCTTTGCCATTCCACACACTGCCGGTGACACCGCTCATCGCCAAACCGGTACCGCGTGTTAATACCCAAGCGCCCCAAATGGCGGGAATATTACTCAACACAAACACCAGGAACAGCACTACGCCCAAACTGATCCAGAGTTTTTTCTTGGCTTTGAGTAAATCGGGAATGCTGCTCATAGAATTTTCTTTTTAATTTCCGTTAACAAAATCGAGACAATCTGAATTCAAATAACCAGTTTATTTTCTTTACTACTGCGCTTTTTGCAGGCGCAAATTAGCGGTAACCTGCCCTGGATCATTGGTGGATGCCAGAGATAAATCTGTTACATCAATACCCTGTTTGTATTCCATTTCATACAGCCATTGCATCAAAGGTTGATAGGCAGCCTTATCCAGACGCACACGCACTTCACCGTTGGCACCGTTTTGTAAACTACTCATTTGCAAACCGTTATTGCGCAAGCTGGAATCAATCAAGCCGTTAATATTTTCATTGGCACTGGCATTGCCCTGTGCACGCAACTGCTGGATTTGCGCCGCGATAATTTGCACGCGCCCCAGGGTTTGGGTGGAACTGATGTTAGCCTGATACAGCTGATCGCGCTTTTTCTGGATGGGGGTAAGCAACAGCAACCACACCAGATAAAGCACCAACACTACCGCGCAAGCGAGAATCATGGTCTGTTCGCGGCGATTGTATTTATTGAGCAAATTTAAAATCTGATTCATCAAATTTTCCTCAATGAGTGGATCGACTCATCGATTACTGGGGATTTTTAGTAATTTTCAAACGCGCCGTTTGCACATTGCCCTGTGCATTGGCGCTGAGTACTTCGGCATTAAAACCCTTATCGCGAATACTTTTCGCGAGCGCATCAAAGGTAGCGAAGCTATCGGCCTGCACGTTAATATTTAACTCGCCAATTTCGCCCACGTAGGCAATGCCTTTAATACTCACATTAGGCACCGCTGAAATTTGCGGCAATACCACGGCCAACAATTCCATCACACGACCGGATTGGCTGGTCGGCTGCAGTTGTTTCAGCACTGTGTTAAGTTGTTTTTCCGGATCAACCATGCGCCCTTGCGGAATCACACCGCGCGCCGAGGCTTCAATTTGCTGACGAATTTTTAAATTTTCGCCACTCAGTTTTTGAATTTCAAAAACCATAGTGCCGAGATAAACCAGCGCACACACACCCGCAAAAATCGCCACTGATTTCCACAGTTTCCACCAACGCTCAATCGGTAAACGCTGCGAGAAATCGCCTTGGCACAAATCAATTGCACTATTGCCAAAGTCCAGACTCCAGGCATCAGCCTGCGTTTGGCTGCTAATCGATGCTTGCAGTTCGGCGGGAATTAATTCACCCAAGCGAGCGAGATCTGCATCATTTGCAGCGCGCAAATGCAATTGTGGCAGGCGATCCACTCGCTCTTGCGAGGCCAGTAACAATGACAGCGCCATACGCGCATGACCATCAGCCACGCTAAAACCCAAAGTCGGTGCATAGCGCAAATAAAATTGGCCGTCGTAAAGGCCAAGCGACCAGTGATTGTAAGCATCACTTGCGGCCTCCGTTGCCAAAGGCAATACCTGGGGAGCAGACCAACAGCGCGTAACTTCAATCCCCAGTGTAGAGAGTTCTGCAAATACCGCCTGCAGCCAGGTTTTGTCGGTATAGGCCACAACGACTCGACCATCAGAGGGATTGCCCAGCGCAAAGTGCAGCTCCTCTACATCGCCTACCACCGACTCTTCAAGTTGGAAAGGTAAGAGATTGCGCAGATGCTTTTTTTCTTTTTCACTGTATTCCAGCTCGCGCGTACTGACGCTGGCACCGGGTAATATCAACCAGGCCGATTGATTAGTACCCGTGCGCTCACCCAATGCAGCGCGCAGGGCTTCTCGGTCGCCACTGGCGGCGGTATCGGATTGCGGCTGGCCATCGGCGCCCAACCAGCACCAACGAAACCAATCGGACAGGGTTTTGCCATCGGTGGAACTATCTACAGAGAGCAGCAATTGCATGGACATAATTTGCTCTGATCACTTAATTAAATTGTCGTTATTTGTCGATCGTTAAATTCTTGTACGAATGCGGATTACTCAACCAATTCGGTTTCGCCATCCTCATCCTCTTCTTCATCGCTCCGGCGCACAGAGCTGGGCAATTCGTATACATCTTCGCGCTGGATCGCCTTGAGCGTTGGTCGCCCCTGAAAATCATCGCGCGTCATCAGGCTGCGCATACTGCGGCGTTGCTCGACCAATTGCACTGTGGCGTTGAGCCAGAAAAAAGTAGCTTTTACATTGAGTCCTTCAACATTTTTACCAGGAAAAGCCGTCTGGATTGCCGACTGCTCAGTAAACCCGGTTTCAGGGCGGGCGGTAAAAATCTGTTTGAGATCCGACTCGGGTGCAGGCGATAAGGAGTTACTGTCATTGATCGTTAACAACAAGTTATTGATCATTTTAGTCCCGCGCACCATCGGTTCCATCGTATTAATATTCATGCCCACTGCAGGTTGTGGCAGCACCGTGATAAACGGCATCAAACGCAATACCAACTGCGGATTCTCATGAAAACCGCGGATTAAACGCAATTCATCTACTGACTTGAAAGGCGCGTTTGCTGGCTGATAAGGCTCAGGCATACTCTGGTAAAAATTCGACTCGGCACCACCCTGGCCGGATTCGTTTTCATCGGCATCAATCCAGTCCACCACCGCTTCCAGTAAATATTCCGCCTGATCCTGCCCTAAGGGTATATCAGGGAAGGTTTGCAACAAGCGAATAAAGCGGCGCTGCTGCTCCGAGGTGTAGCGCTCCGGGCTGCCCATGGGCTTATCGCCCACCAATGGTGATGCCAGATCATTCAGGTTGAGCTGGGTGGTTGCATCTACCAACTGCGCAACACCCGATACACCTTCATCCTCAATTGGAAATTCGGTATCCCAACCTTCACCTAAAAAGTCAGTGGCTTGGTCGCGATCCACTTCGGCAAACATCAGCTTGGCAACTTCTTCCGTGCCTTCCAGAAACGCTCGCGCCTGGGCGCCATGCCAGCGCGCTTCCGCACGCGCCAGACCCAACTGGTATTGTGCGGCAAACTTGATACTCAATGCCGCCACCAACGCGACAATTAGGAGCACCAGCACCAGCACGGTACCGCGCTGCGCGCTATTGCGGCGGCTGGAATTGCTCTGGCAAGGCAAACAAGCGCGCAATTGTTCCTACCCCTTTGAGTTGAATCGTAATTTCTATCGC
>JAGKWY010000176.1 GCA_021151625.1 Gammaproteobacteria bacterium
GAAGTTTAATGAAAGCTCCCCGGAGCCAACAGGAGAAAGCGCCTTGAAAGACTTACTGAATTTGCTCAAGTCCCAGGGACAAGTCGAAGAGTTCGACTCCATTCGTATTAGCTTGGCATCACCTGAAATGATTCGTTCATGGTCGTTTGGCGAAGTGAAAAAGCCAGAGACCATTAACTACCGTACCTTCAAGCCCGAGCGTGAAGGTTTGTTCTGCGCCAAGATCTTTGGCCCGGTAAAAGATTACGAGTGCTTGTGCGGCAAGTACAAGCGCATGAAGCATCGCGGCATTATTTGTGAAAAGTGCGGCGTTGAAGTGACTTTGGCTAAAGTGCGTCGCGAGCGCATGGGGCACATTGAACTAGCTAGCCCGGTTGCTCACATTTGGTTCCTGAAATCACTGCCGAGCCGTATCGGTTTGTTGCTGGATATGACCCTGCGTGATATCGAGCGCGTACTTTATTTCGAATCCTACGTAGTGACCGAACCTGGTATGACTACGCTGGAGCGCGGCCAATTGCTCACAGACGAGCAATACTTCGAAGCCATGGAAGAGTTTGGTGATGAGTTCGAAGCACAAATGGGTGCTGAAGCGATTCAGACATTGATGCGTGCTATCGATCTGGAATCAGAAATTCAACGCCTGCGCGAAGAAATTCCAAATACCACCAGTGAAACCAAAATCAAGAAATACTCCAAGCGCTTGAAGTTGCTGGAAGCATTCTTCTTCTCTGGCAACAAGCCGGAGTGGATGGTGATGGAAGTTCTGCCAGTATTGCCGCCCGATTTGCGTCCATTGGTTCCATTGGATGGTGGCCGTTTTGCAACTTCCGACCTGAACGATTTGTATCGTCGCGTGATTAACCGTAACAACCGTTTGAAGCGCCTGCTAGATTTGAATGCGCCAGATATTATCGTGCGCAACGAAAAGCGTATGCTGCAAGAAGCAGTAGATGCGTTGTTGGATAACGGTCGTCGTGGTCGTGCAATTACTGGCTCCAACAAGCGTCCGCTGAAATCGTTGGCCGACATGATCAAAGGTAAGCAAGGTCGTTTCCGTCAAAACCTGCTCGGTAAGCGTGTTGACTACTCGGGCCGCTCGGTAATCGTAGTAGGTCCAACCCTGCGTCTGCATCAATGCGGTCTGCCGAAGAAAATGGCGTTGGAATTGTTCAAGCCGTTTATTTTCAGCAAGCTCGAATTGCGTGGTTTGGCAACCACTATTAAAGCCGCCAAGAAAATGGTTGAGCGCGAAGAAGCTGTCGTTTGGGATATCCTTGACGAAGTAATCCGCGAGCACCCGGTACTGCTGAACCGCGCACCGACACTTCACCGTCTTGGTATTCAGGCGTTTGAGCCGGTGCTGATTGAAGGTAAAGCAATCCAACTGCACCCACTCGTTTGTTCTGCGTACAACGCAGACTTCGACGGTGACCAGATGGCAGTTCACGTTCCTCTGACTCTTGAAGCTCAGTTGGAAGCGCGTGCGCTGATGATGTCTACCAACAACATTCTGTCTCCAGCCTCAGGTGAGCCAATCATCGTTCCTTCTCAGGACGTGGTACTGGGCCTTTACTGGATGACTCGCGACCGTGTAAACGCCAAGGGCGAGAACATGGTATTTGCGGATACTGCAGAAGTATCCCGTGCTTACTATTCCAAGCAAGTTGATTTGCAGGCGCGCATTAAAGTTCGTCTGAGCGAAACACTGATTGGTGAGGAAGGCGAAAAGACTACTGCAGTTAAGCTGGTAAGCACCACTGTAGGTCGTGTGCTTTTGTGGGAGATCGTTCCTGCAGGTATTCCGTTGGAAATGATCAATCGCCCAATGGTGAAAAAAGCAATCTCTGCCGTGATCAATTACTGCTATCGCGTAGTGGGTTTGAAAGCCACAGTTATTTTTGCTGACCGCCTAATGTACATGGGATACGACTTCTCTACCAAGTCGGGCTCATCAATTGGTGTTAACGACTTTACTATCCCAGCGGCAAAAGCCGAGATCATTGGTCGCGCTGATGCTGAAGTAAAAGAAATCGAAACCCAGTACGCCTCAGGTTTGGTAACTCAGGGTGAGAAGTACAACAAGGTTATCGATATTTGGTCGCGTGCTAACGATTTGGTTGCCAAATCGATGATGGAAGGTATTTCTAAAGAAGCCGTTATCAACCGCGATGGTGTTGAAGAATTGCAGCCATCATTTAACTCAGTATTTATGTACGCTGACTCAGGTGCGCGGGGCTCGCCCGCCCAGATCCGTCAGTTGGCCGGTATGCGTGGCTTGATGGCGCGTCCAGACGGCTCGATCATTGAGACCCCGATTAAAGCGAACTTCCGCGAAGGTTTGAACGTACTCCAGTACTTTATTTCTACCCACGGTGCGCGTAAAGGTTTGGCGGATACCGCGTTGAAAACCGCGAACTCTGGTTACCTGACTCGCCGTTTGGTGGACGTTGCGCAAGACCTGGTAGTTACCCTGCAAGACTGTGGAACAGACGAAGGTCTGACCATGTCACCGGTGATCGAAGGTGGGGACGTAATCGAATCTCTGGGTGACCGTATTCTCGGTCGCGTGGTTGCACGCGATGTAATCCGCCCGGGCAGTGATGAGATTCTGGTTCCAGCCGGCACCATGATTGATGAAGCCTGGGTTGGTCGTATCGAAGAAATGGGTATCGACGAAGTATTGGTGCGCTCGCCAATTACCTGTGAAGCGCGCAGCGGTATCTGCTCTATGTGCTACGGTCGCGACCTGGCTCGTGGTCATCGCGTTAACGTGGGTGAAGCCGTTGGTGTTATCGCTGCTCAGTCAATCGGTGAACCGGGAACCCAGCTGACCATGCGCACCTTCCACATCGGTGGTGCGGCATCGCGAGCGTCTGCAGCAGATAGCGTCCAAGTTAAACAAGAAGGTACTGTGCGTTTGCTGAACGTTAAAGTGGTTAGCAATCCTGCTGGTAACCTGGTTGCTGTATCTCGTTCCGGTGAGCTGGCAATTGCTGATGCCAGCGGTCGCGAACGCGAGCGTTACAAGATTCCTTATGGTGCATTGATTACTGTTAAAGATGGCGAAGCGGTAAAAGGCGGCCAAGTGATTGCCAAATGGGATCCGCATACCCACCCGATCGTATCGGAGGTGGCGGGTACTGTTGCATTCTCCGGCATGGAAGATGGTCTCTCGATTCGTCGTCAAACCGACGAGTTGACCGGTCTTAGCTCTATCGAGATCTTGGATCCGGCCGAGCGTCCATCCGCCGGTAAAGATCTGCGTCCAGCGGTAACTCTGGTTGATGCCAAAGGCAAAGAGCTGTTCCTGGCCAACACCAATGTGCCGGCGCACTACATGCTGCCAGCTAAAGCGATCCTGAGTATTAATAACAGCGATAGCATCAACGTGGGTGACATTATTGCGCGTATCCCGCAAGAAGGTTCAAAAACCCGCGACATCACCGGTGGTCTGCCGCGCGTTGCTGACTTGTTCGAAGCGCGCCGTCCGAAAGAGCCGTCAATTCTGGCGGAAATCAGCGGTACCGTGAGCTTTGGTAAAGAAACCAAAGGCAAGCGCCGTTTGATTATCACCCCAACTGATGGTCAGGTGTTGGATGATGGTTCGACTCACTATGAAGTGTTGATTCCAAAGCATCGCCAACTGACTGTGTTCGAAGGCGAAATGGTTGCCAAGGGTGAGGTTGTGTCCGACGGCCCTGCTAACCCACACGATATTTTGCGCTTGCAAGGTGTTGAGGCTCTGGCACGCTACATCACTAACGAAATTCAGGATGTTTACCGTCTGCAAGGCGTGAAGATTAACGATAAGCACATTGAAACTATCGTTCGTCAAATGCTGCGCAAAGTGGAAATCACCACCATGGGTGACTCTACCTTCGTTAAGGGTGAACAGGTTGAATACAATCAACTGCTGGAAGAGAACGAAAAACTCCGTGCAGAAGCGCGTCAACCAGCAAACTACGAGCGCCAGTTGCTGGGTATTACCAAGGCATCTCTGGCGACCGAATCGTTCATTTCTGCGGCATCCTTCCAGGAAACTACTCGCGTTCTGACCGAGGCGGCAGTAACTGGTAAGAAAGATACTCTGCGCGGCTTGAAAGAGAACGTAGTGGTAGGTCGTCTGATCCCAGCGGGTACCGGTTTGGCTTATCACTCAGACCGCAAGCGTCGTCGTGAAGAAGCGGCTAATCAGGATGTCGGTGTGAGCGCAGAGGATGTTGAAGCAGCATTAACTGAAGCGTTGAAATCAAGCATTAACTAATACTTGATCAATTGCTGAGGTATGGGCGAGCTATTTGCCCAGCGCAAAACCCGAGCAAGGCTGGCATCCCCAGCCTTGCTTTTTTATCAGCCCTTAAAGGCTATTAAATAAGCGGGTTTTGCCTTGACGGTGGGTAGGTGCATCTTTACAATGCGCCACCCACTTTTACCCAAGTGGGAAGCAGGTCTATTTTTTGATAAGCCGCTTTCTTAAACCTGCCTTCGTGATGAAGGCGAATATCTATGGAGTTTGTTTTCATGCCAACGATCAATCAATTGATTCGTAAGCCAAGAAAACCCATCGTAGACAAGAGTGACGTTCCAGCTCTGCAAGGT
>JAGKWY010000089.1 GCA_021151625.1 Gammaproteobacteria bacterium
TTGTGGTTTTTGACTGCCGCGGACCGGTAGTTCAGTTGGTTAGAATGCCGGCCTGTCACGCCGGAGGTCGCGGGTTCGAGCCCCGTCCGGTCCGCCACTATTTAGAAATGAAAAAAGCCCCACATCTGGGGCTTTTTTTATGCCTGTAGTTTTTACTATATCTCTCTAAGCACCTATCCTGTGCAAATGCACCGGTTCCGATGCGTATCTAACATTATCGACAACGCAAGCTTGCTTTAGCTACCCACCCAAAAAACAGATTACATTTTATTGGCAGCATCTTCAGGATGCGATGCAATATCTGCCTTTATATGTTTGTAGGCGTAGATGCCGACATAAGTAATCATGACGCAACTAAGCACAATAATTAACAAACCCAATAACACCACTGAATCCAGATACATATTTACCTCCGCATGTGCTTACAATAATTTCAGTGTACGCGGCGATAAAAAAAGGGATTTGATATGCATCAAATCCCTCCATTTGAACAAGCAACTTTCTTAAACGGGACTACTTCAAACTTTCATAGATTGGCTTAATAGTCTCATTCCAGTTTTGTTCGTTCACTATACCAATGTGCTTATAGCGAATAACACCTTGTTTATCGATCAAATAGGTTTCGGGATAGCCAAATACACCGAGATTCAATGCTAAACGCCCATCGTCATCCAACACCGAAAAGACATATGGGTTATGCAACTCGGCTAACCAACGCTGCGCATCCTCAGCGTTGTCCTTGTAATTGATGCCATAAATAGGCACTCCCTGCGCCTTAAGCACATTGAGGTACGGATGCTCTTGCTTGCACGGAAGGCACCAGGTTGCCCAGACATTTATTAATCCCGCCTTGCCCCGCACCATTTCCTGGTTTGCTTTAAGCAGGCCAGATGGATTTTCCTCTGCAGGCACCACGGCCAGTTCAAAATTGGGAACCGGCTTGTCCAACAACGCAGAGGGCATCTCATTGGGATCCAGCGAGAGGCCACGCCAAAACAACACAACCAAAACCGCAAAAATTGCCAGAGGGATAAATAATAATAAACGTTGTTTATTCATTGATTAACTTTCCTTTAGGCACTTCTGCCGAAGCCGATTGCTCAACCTTAATCGCTTTACGATAGCGCTTGTCAGCAACAGCTAGCACAGCACCAAATGCCATCATTAATGCGCCCAACCAAATCCAGCGCACAAATGGCTTTAAATGCACACGCATTGCCCAAGCCGTTTCAGTTAAAGGCTCACCCATAGCAACATAAAGATCGCGGAATAAACCTACATCCAGTGCAACCTCTGTCATAGTGCTACCCGTTGCAAGGTACTTGCGTTTTTGCGGTTTCATTTCGCGCAGAAATTTACCATCTTGCATAACCTTAATGAGCGCCTGTTCTGCTTGATAGTTGGGGCCGTCAATGTGCTCCAACTTTTCCAGCACAAACTCATAATCAATGACCTCAACGTGCTGCCCTACTTCCATACGAATATCACGTTGTTCGGTGTAGATGCTGGTGAGACCAACACCGACAGTAGTTACTGCAATACCAGCGTGCGCAATTACCATTGCGTAATAACTCAAGCTCAGCTTTTTCAGGCCTGAAAACAAGGAGTCTGCATTGCGCAAGCGATAAATAAGATCGACAATCAGTGCAATAGAAACCCAGCTAGCAATAAATACCGTTAATGCGGCGAGAATTTCATATTTATCACGATAGAAAAATGGGAATGCCAAACCAATCACCAAGCTGATTACCCAAGGCTTCCACAAAATCTGCAGGAATTGTTTACCTGATGTGCGCTTCCAGTTGGACACAGGGCCAAGTGCCATCAACAAACACAACAAGCCCATCAACGGCAGGAAAAACAAATTGAAGTAAGGTGGGCCCACAGAAATCTTACCGAGCCCCAATGCATCCGCAATTAACGGATACAAAGTGCCCAGCAACACCATAATCATAATAATGGTGAGCAAAATATTATTGCCCAACAACAAAGTCTCGCGCGAGAACCACTCAAAACCGGTGGAACCTTTCACCACAGGTGCACGCAATGCATAAAGCGTTAAAGAAGCCCCCACAACAACCAGTAAAAAGCCCAATACGAACACACCGCGCTCAGGATCATTAGCAAATGCGTGCACCGAGGTTAATACGCCGGAACGAACCAGGAAGGTTCCCAACAAACTCAACGAGAAGGTGAAAATTGCCAGCAGGATTGTCCAGCTTTTGAAAAGACTGCGCTTTTCAGTAACCGCCAAAGAGTGAATTAATGCGGTACCAATTAACCAGGGCAAGAAGGACGCATTTTCTACCGGGTCCCAAAACCACCAGCCACCCCAACCCAATTCGTAATAAGCCCACCAGCTACCCAACGCAATACCAACTGACAAAAATCCCCAGGCCATTGTTGCCCAAGGACGAGACCAACGCGCCCAGGCACTATCCAAACGTCCGGTTAATAATGCCGCAATGGCAAATGCAAAACTCACACTAAATCCCACGTAACCCATATAGAGCACGGGCGGATGGATAATCAAACCAATGTCTTGGAGCAACGGATTCAAGTCGCCACCATCTTGTGGCGGAATTGGCAGTATGCGATCAAATGGATTAGAGGTTAATAAAATAAACAGCAGGAAACCAACGGCCACAAACCCCAAAATTGATAACACACGCGCCTGCATATCCAGTGGCAGCGACTTGCTAAAAATAGCCACCGCAAAAGTCCAACCGGACAACATTAAAATCCACAGTAACAATGAGCCTTCGTGCCCACCCCAGACCGCGCTGATTTTGTAATACACCGGCAGCAATGAGTTGGAATTGGAGGCTACATATTTCACCGAAAAGTCATCATGGATAAACGAATAGACCAAACAGCAAAAAGAAAAGGCGACAAAAATAAAGAATCCGGTCGCCAGTGAGCGAGCAGATTGCATTAGCAGCGTGCTGCCGAGATAAGTGCCGCTCAGCGGCAGTACAAATAGCGCAACACTCAAACACAAGGAAAGAATTAATGAAAACTGGCCAAGCTCTGGAGCCAGTTGAATTAAATCAAGCGCCATACTTCAATCCCTCACAGGTTTTTTGATGCTCGCCTTTATCTTTCATAGCTTCGGCAACTTCAGGTGGAGTGTAATTTTCATCGTGTTTGGCAAGCACTTCGCTGGCATTGATCTCGCCAGATTCGGTTACCACACCATTAATTACTGCGGCCTCACCCTCAGCAAACAAATCCGGCAAAATTCCGTTGAAATTCACTTTTACATCCGCCATGCCATCAGTGATCAGGAAGTGGATTTCCAATGAGGTATCCGAGCGCTGAACACTACCGGGCTTAACGCAACCACCTGCACGGATACGAGTGTTATGAGGAACATCACCCGCTGCAATTTTACTGGGAGGATAAAACAGATTGATGTTTTCGCGCAGTGCATAGGCCATAAGGCCCACGGCAATACTGGAAAACACCACAATAAAAATAACAATCATTAAACGCTGCTTACGAACCGGATGCATGGTTTGGGTCTCTGTAAAATTAAATAATTAATCAACACCCTGTCCATCGGGATTAACCTGGGCCAATTTCTGCAACTTTTGTTGCTGTTTGATAAATGTCTTTTTTTGCAGCACAGGGCTGAGATAGAGCATCGAGGGATCAATAGTGGATTTGCTGGTGAACTTGATAGTGGCGGGCTGATGCAGAGTATTCCACCAATCGACTGACTTATAAATAATCGGGATATTTACCATACCCACCAAGGCCAATACAGCGCTGGATTTATCGGCAGTATCGCGGTGCTGATAAGCCTGTTGCAGGGCAATCATGCCCAGGTAGAGGAAAAATAAAATCAACATGGAAGTAATGCGCGCATCCCACTCCCACCAGGTACCCCAGGTTGGCTTACCCCAAATAGATCCAGTGACTAGCGAAATAAAGGTGAGTATTGCACCAATGGGGGCAGCGGATTTCATTACCATAAACGGCAATTTCATTTTCCAGATAAGGCCAACTGCACCGGAAATTGCCATGATGTAATAACCCGCGAGAGCAAGAAACGCGGCCGGAACGTGAATATAAATAATGCGGTAACTATTGCCTTGTTTGTAATCAGCTGGCGCGAAGGCCAAACCCCACACAGCGGCGGTCACAATTAGCGCAATACTGATTGCAGTAAGCCAGGGAAGCCAGGGACTTGTTTTTTCATAGAACCAGCGGGGAGAACCCAAACGGTGAAACCACTGCCATGCCATAGTTGCTTACCTTCAAAGTTGTCGTTTGTCGTTATTATGTTTTAACCATTACTGCTGATTTTCAGCGCCCCTAGTGCTGCAATAGGTGCAAGTACAATTGCCAACGCTAGAAAAGCGCCCAACACTGCCAGTTGCATGCCAATTGCCCCACCCTGAATAGCGCTTTGCACTGCGCTGGCCCCGAAAATTAACACCGGGATATACAGCGGCATCACGATGAGTGAAAGCAATAACCCGCCCTTGCGCAAGGATACCGTAAGCGCCGCACCTACGGCGCCAATTAAACTCATGGACGCTGTTCCCAATGCCAAGGAAATCAAGAGCGGCAAGAAACCATCGCCCGGTAAATGCAGCATCAACCCAAGAACAGGTGCCATTAATGTCACCGGCAGACCGGATACCAACCAGTGCACCAGGATTTTGGCCATCACTGTAAAGTAGAGCGATTGCGGGCTGATCAGCATTTGCTCGAGTGAGCCGTCTTCGTAATCGCTGCGAAACAATCCATCCAGGGACAAGAGCGTGGCGAGGAGGGCCATCACCCATACTATTCCCGGCGCTAGCAACACCAACACTGATTTTTCGGGGCTCACGCCTAGCGGAATCAGGGTCACTGCGATTAAGAAAAACACCAGCGGATTGGTCAACTCTGCTTTATGGCGTGCTGCTACCAGTAAATCGCGGCGCATACTGGCCAGGAAACCACTCAACACCGAGGCTGTAACAGATTGATCAGCCATGACCAACCCCTGCTTCGACCCGTGCGCCACTCTGACCATCCAGTTCTGTTTTGGTTTGATGTACCGAAGAACTTTTTGCAGCTCCAGGGCGATAATCTTGCAGATTCACAAGACGCAGCTGCGGTAGGGTTAAATCCTGGTGGGAGGTGAGTATCACCACCCCACCCTGCGCCGATTGCCTGGCAATCAATGCTTCCAGCTGGCTAACACCTAGCTTATCGATAGCGGTAAAAGGCTCATCAAGAATCCAGACCCGCGCTTCCGTCAGATGCAGTCGCGCCAAAGCCACACGGCGCAATTGCCCCGCCGATAATTGATAGCAAGGAGTGTCCTCATAGCCATAAAGGCCGACGGCCGCTAAAGCTTCATCAATACTGATGCGCGCCCCTGTTTGAGCCAGGTACCAGGCTAGGTTTTCAGAAGGCGTGAGCGATTTCTTAATACCAGGCAGATGCCCAAGATAAAGCCGATCGCGAGAAAAGTCCCAGGCAGCATCGGGTAAGGGTTGACCGGCGTAGAGAATCTGCCCCTGATAATCCCCGCTAATGCCCGCCAACGCGCGCAACAAGGTAGTTTTACCGGCCCCATTGGGGCCACCAATCTGCACCACGTCACCGGCACCTAGCTGTAAATTCAAACCTGAAAATAGCAACCGCTCATCCCGTTCGCAGCCGAGATCGCGCAATTCAAGCAAGGGAGTATGGGGGGAACTCATAGTTATTATGGGCCTAGATATACTGAACAACTTCAGGCCTGCAAACCTGAATACAGAAATAAGTCCGGCAGCCGCTATACTCTTTACCGGGTTTAAGCCAGAAGTTTACCCGGTTAAAGCTAAAAGTTACCGGATTAAAACCCCAAAGACTGATGGCACGACTGCACTATATATGAGCGCGATTATAACGACCAAATTGCCAGCTACGCACCACTATTTACGATTTTCATCACACAACCATGATTTAAATGAGTTTTGAGAGCGCAACTTATGGATTTGGGTTCCATCAATGAAAAGCTGCTACATCATGTTCAGCGCGCACAGATTGAACAAATTACGCTAATCAGTAAAACCCTGGGGTTAAAGATTGGCAGTCAATTTTTAGCTCAAGTACAACAAATTACCCAGGCTACCCCCGCAGAACGCGCTGAGATTATTAAAACCATTGATGCAACCCTGGCCCAACTTAATAAGAATTCTTCTGCACCCGCAACCCAGGCGTTAATCAGCCAATTAACTGAACAAAAAAAACTCCTGCAAGAGCCGACCATAAAACTTGCCAGCTTAAATGTAACCCCGCAATTACTGGCGGGATCAACAATAACTACCAGCAGCAATACCGCGCTACAGAATTTGCTCACTTACACCAACCAGCCACTGCAAACCGGACAGACCCTATTGCTACAGATTACAGAGGGTTCGCGCCTGCAAATATTGCAGCCATTAAGTCAGACACAAGTGGAAACACTGATTCGCGTGTTGCAAACACAAGGGATTAATTTGTCCCCCGCTGTAAATTCCGAAGGAACTAACAGCCCGCCCAGTTCCAGCCATTTGGGTTTACCGCTGACAAAAGACGCGATTTCACAAATTGCCAAACTGGATGTAAGTAAATTACTGACTGAAAACAGCCCAACAGGACAAAAAGCCGCAACAAACGAACAAGCCCGGATTGCCGTTACCGAAAGTTTGCGCGCACTTTTGCCGCAAAAAGACTCTGGCCAGGATTTAGTGGCCAGCCTGCCGAAAATTGCTCAATTCATTCAACAATTGCCCATTGCACAGCGCAAAGAGTGGTTACCCAACCAAATACAGGATGCACTTAAAACACTGGCCAATCATATTCGCCTCAGCGATCAGTTACAGAATCCAAAACTGCTAGCAATGGCGCTAAACAACAATGGGCAAAGTTTTGAAAATAAATTGGCTCAATTATTATCAGCCCCTACGCTTTCACAAACATCAACAACTGCATCGAGTCCAGCAGACACCAACATAAGCAAGGTCACCAGTACATCCAAAAGCGCGGCAACCGCGGTTAATAACACACTTAATCCAACCAGGGCACTGCTAACCCCAGGCAAAGCAACAGCGTCACCAAACAACATCAATAGCACAAATACCAACCAACCGAATATTGATAAAATAATCGCACAAGACTTAAAAGGCAGCTTGTTGTCACTATTGCATCAACTGGATACAGAAATTAATAGCGCAGGAACATCACCGCTAAGCCCCACTGACCCAGCCAAAAATAATCTGCTCAATGCATTACCCCAGCTGCTTGGTTTGCTTACCAACAAACCGCAGGGCGAGCTCAATCAAAAACAACTGCGCACCCAGCTAATATTGTTGATGCATCAATATACACTCGGCAGCATTGCCAAAATTCAATTGCAGCAAATACACACTGTTAACCAGCAACTCAGCCAGGCGGATGTCACCCAACCCAATCAATCATGGCAATTTGAATTACCGGTGCGTCATGGGCAGGATGTACATCCGCTACAAGTTCATATAGAACAACAATGGATAGACGAGCAACAGGAATCAGAATCCACCACTGCTACTCGCGTTCGCCAGTGGAATGTAATGCTTAATTTTGATTTACCCATTGTTGGAAAATTTTATGCACAGCTAGGCTTGCTTGGTAACAACCTCAGCGCTAAATTTTGGGCAGAACATGAGGGCACACTGGCAGAGGCCAAGGAAAAAATGGATGAGCTTGCGCAGCATCTGGAACAACAAGGTATTAAAGTTACACAGATGCAATGTGTGCCCGGCCTGCCACCAAAACCTAAAATGTTACTTAGCTATTCACTGGTAGACATAAAAACCTGAGGCACTAATGACC
This sequence comes from Gammaproteobacteria bacterium, assembly GCA_021151625.1. GTDB lineage: Bacteria > Pseudomonadota > Gammaproteobacteria > Pseudomonadales > Cellvibrionaceae > Cellvibrio. The sequence continues at coordinate 7,840 of JAGKWY010000089.1, forward strand.
AGCCAGTATTCAAACACGCAATTACAAAAAGCGGTCGCGCTTTATTACGACGGCAAAAATGCGCCCCATGTCAGTGCAAAAGGTACCGGTCAAGTTGCAGAGCAAATTATGGCAATCGCGCGTGAACATGACGTTCCCCTGTGCGATAACCCCGGACTGGTTGACCTGCTAGTGACCCTTGAACTGGGCGATGAAATCCCAGAAAACCTTTACATTGCAGTTGCTTACATCATTGCTTTTGCTTATCAGCTAGAAGGAAAAACACCGGAAACGAATACGTCTCACCCCGGCTTTCGTTAATCCACCCACAGAAAATTACAAAAAACACACTATACGTTCAGTTTTCACCCTTCACAGGCCTCACTAATAGTGAGATTATGACGTCACTATTTTGACGACCCTCCTATATAACAATGTCTCATTTTATTTCTGTTGCTGAACTGCAAAACCAACTTGGCAAAGTGGTGGTTTTTGATTGCCGCTTTAATTTGGCCAATAAATCCCAGGGCTATGAACAATACCGCAGCGGTCACATTCCCGGTGCCTATTATCTGGATTTGGAAAAAGATCTATCCTCACCGGTAACCCAACACGGTGGTCGCCACCCACTACCCGAGGTTGAAATCTTTGCAAAAAAAATGCGTGCTTGCGGTGTAAACCAACAAACACGCATTGTTGTTTATGATGATTCACGCATGGCCTATGCTGCGCGTACCTGGTGGTTATTGCGCTATTTTGGCCATACACAAATCGTTATTTTAGATGGCGGATTTAGTGCATGGGCGACAGCGGGAAATCAGTTGGACAGGCGTGAACCTGCATTAAAAAGCGGGAATTTTAAAGCTAATATCCAACCTGACCAAATCCTCAATCGCGATGATATTTTGCAAGATAACGGCAAGTTGTTATTGATAGATTCGCGCGAAGCCAAACGCTATCGTGGTGAAGAGGAACCCATAGATCCGGTTGCGGGGCACATTCCCGGTGCGGTGAATTACTTTTGGCAAGAAGCGACTAATGAACAAGGATTTATTAAACCTGCCAATGAACAACAAGCACGCTGGAAAGATCTACCACAACAAAAAGAATTTCTGGTTTATTGCGGTTCCGGTGTAACTGCCTGTGTAAATTTGTTATCACTGGAATTGAGCGGCATAGACGCAAAACTTTACCCCGGCAGTTGGAGCGATTGGTGTTCCTACCCACAAACCTGATATGGTTTTAAACACTACCAAAATAAAAACGGGCACTTATGTGCCCGTTTTTATTTTTCAGTTCAAATATTCGTATTCAATCCGCACATCTACTGGAGCCCCTTCATCATCATCCAGATTTGAGCGCCCATGAAAGCGAATTAAATATTTTCCATTGGGGGCATAAGCAAGATTTATTGGGTCAGCAAAGAGTGAGACAAATTTTTTAGCGGGGGAAATGCGAAAATAAATCCAGTCATTGCCATATTCTTTATCATACACTGGCGACTCAGTCGGCTTAATCTGACGCACTTCCAATTGCACACTGCTTAAGCGATTAGGCAGTGCAAAATCAAACTTCAACCGCTTTCCTGCCACCAATTTATCCCAGTTTAGCTGGATGTAAGAGTCGAAGCCTGCATCAATCACCATATTGGCATTATCCATAATGGTTTTTTGGTTTTGTGAGCCGTCTATACCATGGGTCAAGACAAGGCGCGCGCCCTCAAATTGGGCCGACATAAATTCATTATCACGAGAATCTTCAAAGTTAAAACCTGGTTGAAAAGGCTCACCTTGATAAACAAGGGTTTTCGTTGCAAAGGTTTTTCCCTCTGGCGAAACATAATCAACCCGCACCGATTTATTCTCATCCAGCGCAGTGTATAACTCGCGATACAACAGCTGATTGTTTTCCAAACTATAGGCACTACCTGCAACCACATAATTATCTTGCGGCAGGCTCTCCTGGGCATGGGAGCTGCCAGCCCACATAGCCAACAGCAATACGCCCACGCCGGTATAAGTCCAATTATTTCTAAAACCGTTTACGCTGAACATAAGGTTCAATCCCCATACAGATCAAATGATGTAAAGGTAGCATCAACAACCACAAGGCCGCCACTATAGGAAGAACTATTACCAAGGGGCTAGACCATTGTGCTGTCGAAAGCTGAACACCAGCCAAATAACTTAATGGCCCTGCCACAGCACCTGCTATAGCAGACAACCATGGACGGGAATATATCCAAAGCAGGGAATGGTTGAGCGTAACTGCAAACAGGGCCCATAAACAAAAGAGCCAAAGCGGTGGCAAATTCGGATCGCCTGCAAACATGATAAAATTCAGATGCATTAATAGCAGATCGTGCAATCCGCCAATTATCAGTAGGACCAATAGCGAAACAAAGTCCCTCAGGCGCAAACGAGTATATTGGAAGTGCAACAACAGAACGACACAGGTATATATTGTCGCCCAGAAATTACCTGCCAATACACAGACAAACCACCCGATTTGAAATGCTGCGGCATTGACCAAGGTAAATGCCAATGCCCTGCGCACTACTGAAAGAACCCACTGCGATAGCCGGATTTAGCAAATAAAACCTGGCATGTACCAATACTGCGTTCCATAAAACCACCTTCGCAGTAACATAAATAGAATTCCCACATACGAATAAAGCGCTCCTCAAAACCCTGCGCCCTCACCTGCTCCAGATTCGCATTAAACGCTTCGCGCCAATGCTTCAATGTTTGCGCATAATGCTCACCTATGTCCTCAACATGAATAATGTTCATCGAAGTGTTGCGTTTGACTGAATCAGCAATGACCGCAACAGACGGTAAGCAACCGCCGGGAAAAATGTAACGCTGAATAAAATCCACTGTCCGTCTGGCTTGTTCATAGCGCTGGTCAGCAATAGTAATTGCTTGTATAAGCATCAAGCCTTCCGGCACCAACAACCGCGAGCAAATTGAAAAATACTGATCGTAGTGCTCATGCCCTACAGCTTCTATCATTTCGATAGAAACCAACTTGGAAAAGTGACCATGCAAATCGCGATAGTCATCAAATAGTACGGTAATTTTATCGTCTAGACCGAGTGCCTTGATTCTCGCGGTCGCAAAATCGCGTTGCTCCCTGGAGATAGTAGTAGTAGTTACCTTACATCCATAATGGCTCGCCGCATAAATAGCCAGGCCGCCCCAACCTGTGCCAATCTCTAATAAATGATCATGTTCGTTCAGCTGTAATTTTTCGCACACTCGCTGCAATTTATATTCTGCGGCTTCCGCCAAAGAGGACTCAGGACGAGGATATATAGCGGCGGAATACATCATACTTTCATCAAGAAACAGCTTGAAAAATGCATTGCCCAAATCATAGTGGGCAGAAATATTGCTACGTGAACCTTCACGGGTGTTGCGATTGAACCAATGAAATAACTTCAGAACCCACTTTCCCAGTCTCGATTGCTGCGAATCCATAGCATCCAACGCTTCCAGATTCCGCACAAACAAACGAGTCACTGCGGTAAGATTAGGCGTGGACCAATAACCGCTCATATAGGCTTCACCCGATCCGATAGAACCGGAAAACGCAACCTCGCAATAAAGTTGAGCGTCGTGAACATAAATATCAGCAATCAAATCCGTCTTTTCCGCCGATTGCCCAAACTGATATAACTCGCCCTGCTCATGAATACGCAAACAACCCCATTGCAAGCGGGAAAATAATTTCATCAACAAGCGACGCGCCATTATCTGGCTGCGACTCAGGGATGAGGCTCTATGGCTGGGTATGAGTGCGATGCTGGAAGTCTTCACGGTTTTCCCCCGTTGTTTTTAAATCAATGTGATCATAAACAGGCGCCCGCTTAAGTAATAATTTCAGGGCTTGCCAATAAATTGCGACAGGAACTTTTATCGCAGCCCATGGCTGCGACCAGAGGATTTTTCCAAGCAAGCTTGCAGACCAGTCATAGCGTTTTAAGCTGAGTGTTGCATCCATGTGCAGTAATGACTTTTTCTGATCACTGTCCAGACCATGGTTTTCCATATGCACAAGGATATTTTCCGCCGGACTGGTGCTCACCCATCGATACTCCATTGAAAGTGGATTAAACGGCGAAACATGAAAAGCTTTGGCGAAGGTACAATCTGTTTTGCCTGACTGGCTATTACAATGCACCACATAAACATGCCGTTGATTCCACGGAGTGTTATTAACTTCCGCCAAAATTAATTCCGGATGCAGCCGATCACGATTAAACAAGTAATAGAAAGTCACCGGGTTAAAGCAAACACCAAAAATGCGCAAATTAGTTAACATGCGTACAGCGCCATCAGGACAATAACCGATTAACTCACGGGCTTTTTCGCGCACAGCATCAATTAGCGGAACCTGCGGATTTCCCAAATAATCACTACGACGAAAACTTCCAATATTCAATTTTTCCAACGACCACCCGGGGGCATCGACAAATAGCTGATTTAACTCATCCAGATCAATGTAAAACAAGGTCGATGAATAACTAAACTCATGACGTTTAGGAAAGAAGCGCCGGTGCTTTAAAATGCCTTTATAGATCGCACTGTGCATAGTTCACCGCAGTAAATTAATTTGTTATTACCAGATCTCACCCAGTGCTGCAGCAACACGGATTGCCGAAACAACACCGTCCTCATGAAAACCGTTGCGCCAGTATGCGCCACAAAAATGAGTATGCCGAAAACCGCTTATTTCTGCCCAGCGCGTCTGGGCTTCAATCGATTTAAGGGTAAACATCGGATGGCTATAGTTATAGGTTCCGTAAATTCTGTCCGGATCTATTAACGCCGCTGCATTTACTGATACGCAAAACACATCAGCAGAGATCAGTCGCTGCAAAATATTCATGTTGTAAGTCAACACCGCCTGACTGGGATTATGTGCGGGGAGCAAATAGTTCCAGCTGGCCCAGGCAGCAGGTGCGCGCGGCAATACGCTAGTATCCGAATGCAAGGTCACCTGGTTTGCAGCATAAGGAATAGCGGCAAGGATTTCCGATTCTGCTGCACTTGCGTCAGCCAATAGCCCTAATGCCTGATCACTGTGACAGGCAAAGATAACTTCATCAAATGCCTGTTCACCAAACTGCTCAGTTACGACGCGCACGCCATGCTGCGAACGCTCAACACGAGTAATAGGGCAATTGGTAAAAATAGTGCTTTTAAATGATTCCGTTAAAGGACCTAAATATTTATTTGATCCACCAATAACTGTGTACCACTGCGGCTGTTGAGTTACGGTTAATAAACCGTGGTTGTAAAAAAAGCGAATAAAAAATACCAATGGCATTGCTGCCGCAATTTCAAGGGACGACGACCAAATAGCAGAAACCATAGGCAATATATAAAAATCCCTGAAACGTTGCGAATAACCTTGCATCGCCAGAAACTCACCTAATGTTTGTTCCTCCGGGATAGTGTTTTGCTCATAACGAGCAATACAATCTTTGTTAAAACGCGCAATATCCAGCAACATCCGCCAATGATCGCCACTGAAAATATTTTTGCGTTGCGCAAACAAACCATTAATCGACGTTCCCGCGTATTCAAATGCTGTGCGTTGACAGGACACGCTAAATCCCATTTCAGTAGGCTGATAGGCAACTCCCAGGGTATTTAACAAGCGCATGAAATTGGGATAAGTACGATCATTAAAGACAATAAATCCGGTGTCTATTTCGTAAGTATTTGCAGCGGTGCACACCCTCCTGGTTGCGGTATGACCGCCAATTTCATTAGCGGCCTCAAAGACACTCACCTGATTACGTTTCGCCAGCAAATAAGCACATACAAGACCACTGATACCCGAACCGACGATAGCAATTTTTTTCCCAACAGCAGACATAGATACAACCCATTTTTAGGAATTTCGGGAAATTTTTTTTAATAAACTGATTTGAGCAACCAAGGGTAACAAGGCTACAAATTTCATGAGCAACACCAGCGGCCAGGGAAATTGCACCATCCACTTTCGCACCTTAATGCCTTCTTTAATTTTTTTGGCAGCAGTTTCGGCTGTTATCAACCAGGGCATAGCAAAATCATTGCGCTCCGTTAATGGCGTTTTTACAAACCCCGGACGAACAATAGTGATGCCAATATTCTGCTGACCAACATCAACGCGCAGGGAGTTCAATAAATACTCCAATGCAACCTTTGACGCCCCATAGGCTTGCGAACGCGGCATAGGTAATAGACTCGCCATACTAGATATACCCACTAACTGCGGTGAGCGCTTCATAGCTGCCGCATTGCGCAACAGTGGCATACAAAACAAAAGGCTATGCACACTGCCCCACCAGTTAACATCCATCACTTTGGCAAAGGGCTCGCGCGTAAAATTATCAAGATCTACATATTCGCAAGTGCCGGCATTTAATATGACCAGATCAAGATAATTTGTAGCAGCTGCCAGGCATTCACCTACGCGCATGGAATCCTGCTCATTGGCAAGATCTGCCGGTAGCGCCATACAACGCTCAGGAAATTCTGCCACTAACCGGGATAACATATCCGCTGAACGGGCTATCAGGAAAACAAAATCCCCCTGTTGCAAATACAAACGCGCAAGCTCATAACCTATGCCACTGGAGGCACCGGTAATAAGGACTCGGGATGGCGCAATTGGATTGGTGTTCAACGGAAAGGCTCCCGCCATACGCATTAATTACTGATAACACTTGGTAACTGCGCAAATAATGCAATGGTCGATTTTCGACTCGCGGATAGATCCACTATAGGGGCAGGATAATTAATCATTGCCGGTGGACTGTGGATCTGCCGATTGGATAAATGCGCAACTTCTGGAACCCATGTACGAATAAAATCGCCGTTTGGATCAAAGCGCTCAGATTGGCTGACGGGATTAAATATACGGAAATAAGGCGCAGCGTCGGTTCCGGTTGATGCGCTCCACTGCCAACCACCGTTGTTAGCGGCAAAATCGCCATCAACTAACTGCGTCATAAAATAGTCTTCACCTAATCGCCAGTCGATCTGGCCATTTTTGGTAAGGAACATAGCGACTACCATACGCAAACGATTATGCATCCAGCCAGTTGCGTTGAGCTGGCGCATGGCCGCATCTACAATCGGAATACCTGTTCTACCTTCACACCATGCATTGAAAAATTTCTTATCGTAGCTCCAGGGAAAGGCTTCTGTGTAAGCCTGCATCGCCTTGCGTTTGCAAACCTGCGGGAAATCCACCACCACATGCTGATAAAACTCTCGCCAGATCAATTCACTAATCCAGCAATTTGCTCCGGCATTTCCACCCTCCCATTCACCCTGGGTGAAAGCCAACACGGCAGCAATCGCTTGCCGTGGCGATAAAGAGCCGACAGCCAGATAAGGTGACAGTGATGAGGTTCCATCTATTGCAGGAAAGTCGCGTTGCTCCTGGTAACGGGTAATGGATTTCTCAATAAATAAATCCATGCGCCGATAGGCTTCGGTTTCACCTGCTGGCCATAACCCGGCAAGGTCGCGCAGCTCATGCGCAACAAATAATTGATCTATTTCCTCGGCTGATGCACTTTTAATATCTAGTACAGGCTGTATTGCGGGTAATCCATAAGGCTTCATGCTCACGGGCATTACGGTTTGCAGCCATTTCTTTTTAAATGCAGTAAAGACTTTATAGGGTTCACCCTGCCCGTTACGGATCATACCCGGCGGAACTATACAGCGATCATGGCAACGCTTTACCAGAATACCCTGCTCTCTCAACAACTGGTTAACGGAGAGATCACGATTGATTTCATTGATTGGATACTCCGCATTAAAAAACAGATGGGAAGCACTCACAGACTGCGCCAATTTCAGCAAGGCTGGTGCAATTTCCGCCGGTTTCTGAACACGGATAACTTGCAGAGAAATATTCAGTTTCTGTAATTCTTTTTGCAACACCTGCAAATGCCGACGAACAAAATCCAGGCGCGCAGGTGCGATAGTGTGTAACCGCACATAGGCTTCACAGTGAACATAAATTGCAACGACACCTTCACCTAACTCCGCCGCCTTAAATAATGCGGGGTTGTCATATACCCGTAAATCGTGACGAAACCAAACCAATGCGGTCATTTTGCGCCAATCCGTTTTTTTACTCTCCGTATTGCAAAGCCCATCAGCGGCAAATGCTCGTACAACATGGACCCGGCATCGTAATAATCGCGGTGGTAATAAACCTTGTCGTTAAATAAAATGTGCGTATTACCCGTGAGTTCCAACATTTTTCCACCAGCCAATTTTTTGTGCCGATAATGCATAGTCCAGAATAAAATGGCTTCGCCGCGATCCAGCATTTCCATGGAATGATGAAACTCAAAACGGCACTCAAGTAAATCTCCCATCATACCGCTGTAGTAATCGGTTAGATTTTGTAAGCCATTCAGAGCATGTAATGGGTCGCGAAATTGAATATCATCGCCATAAACATTAGCGAGATTGGCCAGCATTTTTTTATCGAAACGCAAGTAAAGGTTGCGGACCTTTTGTGGAACGGTGTGAACGAGAGGTGGAGCACTATGAGTCATGATGACGACTTATCCCTTTACCAGTAAATTGATTGCAGTATGGACTTGCTCCATAGTGACACAGGGGAAAACTCCGCTATCCTCTTGCAAGCCCAGCGCGGGATAAACCATCGCCAGATCCCCTGCCAGCACTACAGGCATGGCATTTCTCTCTCGCCATATTTTCAAGTGTAGCTGTAGCTCACCGGTATTGATGGTTGAAGCGCTGGTCAACACAATTATTTTTGCCTGCAAGGCTTCTGCGCAGAGGCGAATTTCGCTCAAATTCATCGCGCCCAAATATTCCGTCTGATATTGATGGACTAATAAACTGTAACTTAGCGCCAAAGGTAATAAATCATTCACCCCGAAAGATAAAGAAACCAGCAAGATTCCATTTTTCCCTGCTGTTTGACGTTGGCGAAAAATAGCAGCTTGTAAATATTCCTGTAACACAGCAGTAAAGAAACTGCGTTTAGCTTCCATACCAAATTCTTTCGTTTGCATGCTACGCATCAGCGGCACCAGTAAACAATCGGTAACCATTTCTGCCGGATATAACGCAAAGGTATCAGCCAATACATGTACCAGCCGCGCGCGGTGAAAGGCATTAATATGTTTATTAATCTGATCAATCAAATCCAACCAGATTGAATCCGTATCATTCACCGCAAACTCTTGCGTGTTATCAGCCAATAACGTTTTAATCTTCCCAATTGCAACCCCGCGCCCTAACCAGACCTGTATGTCTTTGACCCGGTTAATATCGGCCAGACTATACAATCTGTGCCCCTTGGCCGTACGTTGAGGAATTAGCAATCCGTAGCGTCTTTCCCAGGCGCGTAAGGTGACAGTATTAATTCCCGTTGCGCGTGAAATTTCACGAATGGGAACCAAAGCGTCTTCAGGTTGATCGCTAAGCGCTGATTCAATAACCGCAGAGTCAAGTTTCATCATCAATTTTCAACAATATGGTTACGCAGGCCCAATTGCTCAGGGTGAGGCTCCCAAAAGGTTTGGGATTTCAAATAGGGGTTATCCAATTTCTGCAGGTGATGTTTGAGCAGGGTTAGCGGCACCACTAGTGGAACCCTTCCCGCCTTGTAGGAGTCGATCAATTGCGATAACTCCTGCTTATCCTGAGTGGTTAAGATTTCCTTTAAATAGCCGCGCAAATGCATCATGGCATTAGTGTTTCCCTTGCGGGTTGCATGATGTTTAAGTGCATCCATAAATAGCTGGAAAAACTCATCACAACTGGATTGGATATCGCGCACAGAGAGATTGGCCAGAAAGCGACCTATCGCAAAATAGCCAGGCACATGGTGAGCCATTACCTGGTATTTATAACGGGAATAAAAGTCGATCAGTTTTTTAGCTGTCGGTTCCGGTGCAATGCGCGTTTTGAAATCATGGTAGGCAAAGACACGGGTTAAAAAATTATCGCGCAACCCGGCATCATTCAAACGCCCGGCTTCCTCGACGGGCAACAACGGCATCAATTCCATAAAACGCTTTGCAAAAGCGCCGCGACCGTCGCGGTCAATTGAGTAACCATTGGGAAGATAGCGTTTCACCCCAAATACCCCGCAGCTGGGGGAGTTCTGGATAAATACGTAGCCGCAAATGTCCGGCATTTGCTGCACAGCTGCTTCAGCTTGTGTAACCAAAGCGTCAGTAACATCCTGTTCCGGGTTTTCAATGCCCAACACCCGGGTGTCCCCGCCGGTAATCACAAGGCGTATAGGTTTGCGTGGAATACCTAAACCTATAGCCACTTCCGGGCATACAGGGCGAAACTCAACCAGCTCAGCCAAATCCTCTACCAAAAAGCGATTGCGCTTATGACCGCCGTCATAACGTACCTTTTCGCCAAGCAGGCATTGACTAACACCGACAGGAATCTTGCCCATAGAAAACCTATACAAGAACTGAATTTTGTATAGGTATAAACTTAAAATTTGTACATGGCAATATTTTTGTACAATTTTTTATGATTTCCAGGCTTGCCCAAGATCAGAAAAAATACTAAACCTTACTTTAAGTTTGTTTTTTAACCTACTGATAAAAAAGAAAAAGCCGGGTATTTATGCCCGGCTTTTTAGCAACAACATTAACCTGGAATAAGTTAGCGTGTTGGTATTTCAATATCCTCAAACAACTCATCCAGTTCAGCACGTGAATGGCGATTAAAGGCTTCGTTGATGATGTCTTTAGTCAAATGAGGCGCGAACTTTTCAATGAAGTCATACATAAAGCCACGCAGGAAGGTACCGCGACGGAAACCAATCTTGGTCACGCTGGACTCAAACAAGTGACTTGCATCCAGGGCTACCAAATCAGAATCTGCAGTATCGCTATACGCCATGCTGGCAATAATGCCTACACCCAAACCGAGACGAACATAGGTTTTGATAACGTCCGCATCCGCCGCAGTAAACACAACCTTGGGCGCTAACCCGCGATTGATAAACGCCTCATCCAGTTTAGAGCGGCCAGTGAAACCAAATACGTAAGTAACAATCGGATATTTGGCTACTTCTTCCAGGGTCAGGTTGGCAACCTGCGCTAATGGATGGTTTTTAGGAACCACAATGCTGCGATTCCAACGGTAGCAAGGCATCATGATCAAATCACTGAACAGCTCCATAGCTTCAGTGGCTATGGCAAAATCCACTGTACCATCAGCCGCCATTTCAGAGATTTGCATCGGTGTTCCCTGATGCATGTGCAGGGAAACCTCAGGATACTGTTTGATAAAGGAACCAATTACCGGTGGCAACGCGTAGCGCGCCTGGGTATGAGTGGTCGCCAATGTCAGGGTACCCTTGCGCTCATTACTGAACTCCTGGGCAACCTGCTTGATACTTTCAACTTTACGCAGGATTTCACCTGCGGTTTTCAGAATGGCTTCACCCGCTGGTGTGATACGAGTCAGGTGTTTACCACTGCGAGAAAAAATCTCTACGCCCAGCTCATCCTCAAGCAAACGAATCTGCTTACTGATGCCCGGTTGCGATGTATAAAGACTTTGTGCTGTAGCAGAAACATTGAGGTCATGATGCGCGACCTCCCAGATATAACGCAGTTGTTGCAGCTTCATAAGCCCTCCGAATGGCTCACTCACTGGGGTATTTGCCGCTTTAAGAAAAGTTCCCTTGGACAAGCCACCAAGAAACAGGGACTCATCGATGCGAATATTCCATGCACGCAAGGTGCGAATTACCCGCTCATGCGCCGGTGCAGATCGTGCAGTTACTAACGCAGTGCGAATTGGGCAACTCTCACCAAACTCGGCTTGCAAACCATGCAACGCCGACAGGAATTGTTTAAACGGACCACCACTTAGGGGCTCTTTAGCAGAAGCTTTTTCACTTTCGGTAAACGCCGATAACCCCTGGGTTTTAAAAACACGCTCAGCCTCATCAGAAAAAAGTACCGCATCACCATCAAAGGCAAAGCGCAATTCATCTTCATTTTCAATTTGGCTGTTGGAGGCGATCAAGGTGGCTGCCGCCATCCCATGATCCAATGCCTGCTTTACATCTTCAGCTTCAGTTGAAAGAAATAAATGACAACCAAAAGCAGAGGCATAACGATAAGGTGATGTGCCACCACAAAACGCAGCGCGACTGATTTTTAATCCATAGTGTTCAATGGAGTTAAATACGCGCAAACCGGTATCAGCACTATTACGCGAGAGCAAAATCACCTCTACGCGCGGTTCCCCGCCTAAACGCTCATTCAAGCGCAACAGTTTTTTCACCATCGGAAAAGCGTCGCCCGGTGCCAGGATTTCATCCTCATGATCTATCTGGTATTGCGCATAAGCCGCAAGGCCATCTTTTACATACACCTGATGACTGGCATCCAGATTGAATAATGCACGTGAAGAAATCGCTATAACTAATTTATCGCCAAAACCTTTAGGCATTTTTAACAACTCTCCGAGTGATGTAATTACTGTCACTGATTAAGGCAGCAGTTCAAATTTATCCATATCGAGGTTAGCAGGAAATTTTTCACGATACTCCTGCAAACGATCCGCATAAAGCTCAGTAGAAATTAATTCAGGCTCCTGACTTGTTGCGATGAGCTCGCCTGCAGGCCCATAAATAGATGAGTCGCCCGCATAGTGCTGACCAGCCTCATCCATACCAACACGATTAACACCAACCACATAACTCAGGTTTTCAATAGCACGTGCTTGCAACAGTCGATTCCAATGCAGCGCCCGCGCGCTGGGCCAGTTAGCCACATAAATAGCCATATCATAGTCATTGCGGTTACGACTCCACACCGGAAAACGCAGGTCATAACAAATCAGCGGCAGAATTCGCCATCCATTGATCTCAACCAGAATACGCTGATTACCCATTGCGTAACGTGTGTGCTCTCCGGCCATGCGAAATAAATGGCGCTTATCGTATTCCGTATAGCTGCCATCGGGGCGCATCCAAACCAGGCGATTAAAATAGGTATCACCAACTTTCACAACCAAACTGCCCGTTACTACCGCTTGGTGTTTTACCGCTTGCGCTTGCATCCATTGATAGGCACGACCACCGACAGCTTCTGCATAATTGCGTGCACTGGAACAAAAGCCAGTGGTAAAGACTTCAGGTAATACGATTAAATCGGTATTGGGAATTTTGTCCAGCACACTTGTGTAGTGATCCAGGTTCGATTGCGGATCATTAGGTACAATCACTTGCTGAACCAACGTAACTTTCAGGTTTTCCATATCAACCAGCCTCGTTGTCAATAACGGGATGCAACCAGCGATAACAGAAGGCAAAAGCCAACAAAGCGGCTATTGACGATAATAAGAATGTTAATGGTGCACTATAGTCCCATAAGAGCCCGCCAATCAATGCACCAGCCGCACCACCGGCACCAAAACTAAATGAACTGTACAGCGCCTGCCCCTGCCCTTGATGGCCACCTCTGAAATAATTTCTAACCAGCTCAATCGAGACCGAATGGGCGATACCGAAACTGCAGGCATGCAGCAGTTGCGCAAACAACAAAACCAGCAATGAACTGGCGCAGTAGCCTATCAATATCCAACGCAACCCGGTTACCAACAAAGCAAATAGGAATAGATAACGCAAACTAAAATTGTGCATGATTCGTGGCATAACGATAAAAATCGCCACCTCCGCCAGAACTCCCAATGCCCACAACAACCCGGTTGCAACACTGCTATAGCCATAATTTTCCACCAGATAAAGCGTGTAAAAGGTGTAATAAGGGCCATGACTTAATTGCAATAAAAAACTGGCGGCCAAAAAACACAAGATAACCGGCTGGGCGACAATTGCTAAAAAACCACTAGTATTTTCAGCATGTTTAATTCCACTCTTATCCTGCAAACTTAAACTGGAAAGCCAGATAAGAATTAAAAAACTCAGAATAAACAGCGGCAAAAACTTGATTGGCAATACATCAAATACCAACCCCAAACCAATTACCGCAGCCATAAAGCCCAATGATCCCCACAGGCGAATCTGGCTGTACTTATGGTAATTCCCCGCAAGATACCCCAACGTAATGACTTCAAACTGCGGCAAAACGGCGTGCCAAAAAAAGGTATAACAACTCACCACCAGCACTAGCCACCAATAGCGTTGGTCAAGTAATACCCCTGCAAAAACAATTGCCGCCAGAAAGCTACCATAGCGAATAATTTTCAATCGTTCGCGCGTACGATCAGCAAGCCAACCCCAAAAATTAGGCGCAAGGATTCGAGTTGCCAAAATAATCGCACTGATAATTCCCACATCTTGAGATGAATACCCGAGGGATTTTAAATAAACGCCCCAATAGGGAATTAAGGTTCCAACGACGGCAAAATAAAAAAAATAAAATCCGGAAAGGCGCCAATAAGGGACAGGAACTTGCGCAGCAGGCAGGGACATAAAAAGAAACGCTGGAAATGTAGAAAGGATGCAGCCTGACGATAGAATTATCGTCAGGCTGGTAAAACGTTATTTTACACTGGCAGGAATCACTGGCACAGAATGCTTAACCGCGCCATTTTGTCCGCGATGACGCAACAGATGATCCATCAACACCAATGCCAGCATTGCTTCAGCGATAGGGGTTGCACGAATCCCCACACAAGGGTCGTGGCGACCTTTGGTAATCACTTCCACCGGGTTGCCGTGCACATCCACACTGCGCCCAGGAATGTGCAGGCTTGAAGTCGGTTTTAATGCGATATTGGCAATAATATCCTGGCCGGAAGAAATTCCGCCCAAAATACCGCCCGCATTGTTGGACAAAAATCCTTCCGGAGTAATTTCATCGCGATGCTTGCTACCACGCTGCTCAACAACAGCAAAGCCTTCACCAATTTCCACGCCTTTTACTGCATTAATACTCATTAATGCGTGCGCGATTTCAGCATCCAGACGATCAAAAATGGGCTCCCCCAAACCAGGCGGCACATTGGTAGCAACTACAGTAATTTTTGCACCGATTGAATCACCCTCTTTATTCAGGGCCTTCATGAACTCTTCCATCTCCGGTACTTTGCTCGCATCGGGGCAGAAGAAAGGATTTTGATCAACCTGATCCCAATCCACAGTTTCAATTTTGATTGGCCCGAGTTGCGACAAATAACCGCGCACTTCGATGCCATGAAAATCTTTCAAATACTTTTTCGCAATAGAACCTGCCGCCACACGCATAGCAGTTTCGCGAGCCGATGAACGACCACCACCACGATAATCACGCACACCGTATTTTTGCATGTAGGTGTAATCCGCATGCGCCGGGCGGAATTGATCTTTAATGTTGGAATAATCTTTGGAACGTTGATCGGTATTTTCAATCACCATTCCAATTGGAGTTCCGGTGGTTTTTCCTTCAAACACACCAGATAAAATCTTTACCAGATCTTCTTCACGACGCTGGGTGGTATAGCGCGAAGTGCCCGGTTTGCGACGATCCAGATCAATCTGGATATCCGCCTCGGTTAATTCCAACCCTGGCGGGCAACCATCTACAATCGCACCCAGCGCAAGGCCATGGCTTTCACCGAAAGTAGTAACCGTAAATAATTTTCCGTAGGTATTTCCAGACATAAGAATCCAACACCAGACAAGTCAATAAAGTGGGCACAAAAAACGGGTGAAGTATACGTGAGTTGAGTTGCCTGCGCACAGACTAGATAACCCCCTGCTCCCGTGCACTACGCAAATCCGCGGCACTCAGCACAAAAACACCGTGGCCACCGCGCTCAAACTCTACCCAGGTAAAGGGCAGTTCAGGGTAAGCCTCTTCCAATGCAGGCCAGGAGTTTCCAACCTCCACCACCAAAAGGCCGTTTTCCGTTAGATAATCCAGCGCCTCTGCCAACAAACGGCGAGTGAAATCCAGACCATCCTCGCCAGAGGCCAAGCCCAACTCAGGCTCCGCATGATACTCCTGTGGCAAGCTGGCCATATCTTCGGCATCCACATAAGGCGGATTGGAAACGATCAAATCGAATCGCTGCCCCTGCAGGTTTTCAAATAGATCGGATTGAATAGCAAAGACGCGTTCACTGAGATCATGCCGCTGGATGTTCTCTTCCGTCACTGCCAATGCATCGAACGAAATATCGCTTAGCTGCACCTCAGCATCCGGGAATGAATAGGCACAAGCAATTCCTATACAGCCGCTGCCTGTACACAGATCCAGAATCTGCAGGGGCTCATCAATCAACCAGGGGGCAAATTGTTTTTCAATTAATTCAGCAATCGGTGAGCGCGGCACCAATACCCGTTCATCCACCGTAAAAGGCATGCCTGCAAACCAGGCTTGGCCAGTAATATAGGCCGCTGGAATTCGCTCTTCGATCCGGCGCTGGATATTTGCAACCACCCGTTCGCGCTCAGGGCGAGTCAAACGCGCATCCAGCCACTCATCCGCCAGGGGTGGATTAAGATGTACGGCGTGCAACACCAACTGCTCGGCCTCGTCCCAAGGATTATCCGTTCCATGCCCGTAAAACAGCCCGGCAGCAATAAATTCACTGGCACCCCAGCGAAAAAAATCGCGCAGGGTTTGCAGCTCTACAACTGCGCTAGCGAAATCTGATGAAGAATTGCTCATGATGATATCCATAGGCCATAAAAAGGCCGACATTCTACCTAATTACCCGATGAATCAGGATTTATGTTTTCGTGATTGGTCACTAACGCGGTAAACTGTACTCAAGTAACCGCTGGCAAGCGCCAGGCTATACCATTTGAAGAGAAAACAGCCCATGAGAGACCATTTTGCGAGCATTATTGCCAGTATCGGTGAAGACCTTAACCGCCCGGGCCTGCTCGACACACCAGACCGCGCCGCAAAAGCCTTCCAGTTTTTAACCCGTGGCTATAACCAAACGCTGGATGAAGTCGTTAATGGTGCGTTATTTCCTTCCGACTCAGAAGAAATGATCATGGTGAAGGATATTGAACTCTACTCGCTCTGCGAGCACCATTTATTGCCCTTTATCGGAAAAGCTCATGTAGCCTATATACCGACCGGCAAAGTGTTAGGCCTGTCAAAAGTTGCGCGCATTGTTGATATGTTTGCTCGTCGCCTGCAAATTCAAGAACAACTTACCGTTCAAATCGCCGAAAGCGTACAGCAAATTACTGGTGCATCCGGCGTTGGTGTCATTATCGAAGCCAAACACATGTGCATGATGATGCGTGGTGTGGAAAAACAAAACTCATCGATGAAAACGTCTGCGATGCTCGGCAGTTTCCGCACCAATCAGGCAACGCGCAATGAGTTTTTATCACTGTTAAGATAAACAAATAAACCTCTATCAATAAAAAAGCCGCTTACTGTATAAGCGGCCTTTTTATTGATAGAGATTTTAAAGCACAACACGCTTCGATCAATGCTGTAACACCACTTCCACGCGCGCAACTCTGTCACCGCGTCCCGCTGGCGCTAGGCCACCCAAACCATAAGCAGTCATTCTGGTAGCCACGACCCCTTTTTCCTCCAGCGACACCTTAAGCTGTTCGGCATAGACTTGCGATTCTTTTTGTTGTTGAACTGTAACTACAGCTGCATAATCGTGCCCTACCAGCGCAACCTTCCAATTTGCCTTTCGCACGAGCACTTCAACCAACGCCTGTAAATGCGCAGGCCGGATTTGGATACGGGTATTACCTTTTGCATCAGCGGCAACCAAATCCGGAAACACATAATACCCATTTGTTTCTATTGATTTAATAATTGACTCAGGGCTAGAGGCGATTCCCAATTCGATAATTTTATCGATATGCAACACATCAACTTGCAGGTACACACGTTTATTACCGCGCTGTATCGCATAGAGGGAAACATAGAAAGGCTTATCATCCGCTGTAGTTACTTCATAGGCACCATAAAACTGAAACTGATCAAGGCCGTAGAGCTGCAAAATTTTAAAATGGTTATTCGCCCAGGAATTACTGGTTCCACAATCGCGACTTTTACAGTGAAACAATTCGCGAAAATTAAAATTTTGCAACTGATCCAGATAAAAATCAAAACCGTTCTCTGCGCTATGCCCTTCGGGTAACTCAAGAGTGTATCGTTCAAGATCTCCACTTAACCGCTGTTGGCGATCAAGCCGCCAGGCACCTGCAACTTTTTTGTAGCTCCCCAACGCTATGACGTACTCATCAGTTTGTATATGTGTTTCAAACATAACGCGTGCATTGTGGTAGGGCTGTAACTGCAATTGATCTGCTTTCAGAAAGCCTGAAGTAATCAGCATCAAAACCGCGAACACCCATCGCACCTTCATTATGTTTATGCGTTTTATTTTCATGCGCTCTTTTAACACCTTTAATTGATAGAGTTCCGCAACAACATAACACTGCTCATTTTATCCAGGTTTCAGATGCAATAAATTCCGCAAAAAACTCATTCAGCTTTTGCGCTACAAGATCCACTTCCTGCTCCATATGCAGATGGTGCCCCCCCTCCAACAATTCATAATTAATATGCGGAAAGTTCGCTACCTGTTGCAAATAATTGGTGTACAACCTGGGTAAGCCTTCAGTGGCTAAAAGAAGCTTTACCGGAACACGGATATTATTTACAAATGCCGCTAATTGCTCGCGCGACAAACGAAGAATTGAAGGAGCCAATAAGCGCGGATCGGTACTCCATGAAAACCCACTTCCCTGAGCAACAACCCCACGTTCAGTCAGCGCTTTAGCAGCTTCGTAACCCAGCGGAAACATACCGCGCTCACGCGCTTTAATGGCCACCGCCATATCAGGGTAAATAGAAGGGGATTTTTGTTGTTGGCTGCGCAGGCCATTAATCGCTTTGGCCAATTGTGTCGGTGCATCCTCAGGTAAACCTGGCTCGGGTAATAAGCCTTCAACTAACCCCAAACACAAAATTCGATCGGGAAATGCGCCTGCCGTTAATGTGCTAATAATCGCACCGCGTGAATGCCCCAAAAATGCAAAGCGCTTCCAACCTAACTGGTCTGCAATTGCTAACAGATCGTTGATGTCATCCCATGGGGTATAGGCCATTTGGCCAGGGCGATGTTCACTACGGCCATGCCCAGCCAAATCAACAGCGACTATATGTAGATTCTGTAGTTGCGGCGCCAAGGCGAAAAAGCTGGCGGAATTATCCAGCCAGCCGTGTAAAGCCAAAACGGGAAATTGACCAGGTGATCCCCATTCCTGGGCCGAGAAACGCATTCCATTTACATCAAACTGCAATTCACGCGGACTTGGTAATAACGGCATAAATAGTAAGCCCGTGAAAAATATGTTTGGTTAACCGAGAAAGGAAATTACGCGTGATCCAACCACAATAACTCCCCCATATTGGCGGCAACTACAGGTAGTTGAATCGCAGCCAGAGAACTGGTCCCCATTGGATAATAACCCGCCGGCTTACCACACAAACTATTAACCAGCTCTCCCACAAAGGGTTGATGACTCACAAGTAGTATAGACAGGTTTGGCCGATTAATAGACTGCAACCATTCCATTGCGGCAACAGGGCTCGCCTCCGGAATAATGAGATCAGAGGTTTGAATTGTTAAGCCAGAAAAATAATTTGCTGCGATTGTTGCCGTTTGTTGGGCGCGCACCAAGGGGCTCGCCCAGATTTGGGTAATTAGCTGCAAATCGGCCAAACGATTACTGACTACTTGCGCCGTATCTACACGACCTTTATCAGTTAATTCACGTAGCTCGTCTGTAGTTCGCTGAGGCTCAGCCTGACCGTGACGCAAAATATACAGGTTCATCATTCCGCCGCTTTTTCACTAGCATTTGTTGCAGGTAACACAGATGCAGCTGGCTCTTCAACCGGGTCCAAATTACTAGCTGGCCAATCAGCAAAAGGAAAAGGTTTTTCTTCACTGCTGTAGCATAAAAATTTGAGCACATCATATATATAGGTTGATAAAGAGTGACCGAAACGACGCAGATGCTGGTTGTCCGTCCCTGTAATTAGCGAAAACAAAAACTGCACAACTACCAGAGCCCACATTACCAAACTTGCCAATTGTAATACTGCAGCATAAAGCAACATAAACACCAAACGCAGCCAGTGCTTGCTAGATAATAAATTCGACTTCAGTTGTTCGTTATCCATAATTATTTCCCCAAAAATTCAACATCATTAGCCTGCTCACCAACCATCAACCCATGAGCAACGTCAGTAATCGCTTTATTTTGAAACAGCACCGCGTAAAGCCCACTAACCAAAGGCATATACACCTGCAAATCATCTGCTTTTTGCTTTACCTGGCGCAGAGTATTTACGCCTTCAGCTACTTGTCCGAGGGAAGCGACAATTTCATCCAACTTCTTGCCCTGCCCCAGGGCATAACCCACGCGATAGTTACGACTCAAATCTGAGGTACAGGTCAGAATCAAATCACCTACCCCTGCCAAGCCTAAAAAAGTCATTGGGTTTGCGCCCATGGTTTGCGCGAATCGCCCCATTTCGGCAAGACTACGCGTTAACAACATCGCTTGCGTATTATGACCTGCACCCAACGCAGCGGCCATGCCGCAAATAATAGCGTAGATATTTTTCAAAGCACCACCCAGCTCTACACCATAACGATCATGATTGGCATAGACGCGAAATGTTGGAGATTTCAAGGTGTGCTGAACACAATCAATCACCCCCTCATCCTCACTCGCGATTACCGTTCCTGTCTGTTGCTTTTGCACTATTTCTTTCGCGAAATTAGGGCCACTTAATACGCCTATTGGTTGATGGGGCAACTCTTGCTCAAGAATTTGACTCATCAGGGTAAAACCTTCCGGCTCGATCCCCTTCGCAGTACTGACTACTATCGTTTCAGCACCCAATAAAGGTTTGATTTGGCGAGTTACACTGCGGAAAGAGTGACTGGGAATAGAAACAAATACCAGATCGGCCCCCTTAATTGCCGATTCAAGATCTGCCGTAATAATTAACTCTTCATTTAAAAGATAGCCCGGTAAATAACGGGCATTTTGGCGCTTGGATTGACACTCACCAGCTTGCTCGGCAGAGCGCATCCAGAGATAAGTTTGATGGTTGTTACAGGAGATAATATTGGCAATTGCCGTACCAAAACTACCGCCACCCAGCACCGCAACCTTCAATCGTTTACTCATAATTTAATCCAGTATTTAAACAAGGAAACATGCGCAAAAATCCGTCACCTGTTACGTAAAAAAAAGATACGAAACACTCAAACTGTAACTTTTTTGCACAAAAAAATTCATCAAATATTTGTCCACATTTTCTGTGGATAACTTAGTGGATAGTTTTTGGGAAACTGCTTCAAAGGCCCATAAAATCTACCCCAATCACAAATTGATCAATATTTGACCACAAAAATAATTTCTTTATAAATCATCTAGTTACACTAAAAAACCAGTTAAAAAGCTCAATTTTTCACGTTTTTGATCAAGCATTAAACGGAGATGTCGCACAAGCACAGGAGGTGTGCATAAAGAGTTAGTGATCATTAACCTTAAAGCACTGATAGACACGAAATATTCATATTGCAAGGTTATTTCACACAAAAAGTTTGCTTCATTTTGATTCGTAAACCACCTTGATGAACACAATAAAAAAGCAGCACTGGCAACATCCTTGTATACCAACTAAAAGCGTCCGCCTATTGGCGCGAAAATGCACCATAACTACCGTCAGCGTATAACAAGGGATCTACATCTGCCCCATTGATAATCACGCGATGGATGACACCTATAACTATCTTATGGGTCCCATAGCTCATGACCTGGTCTGTCTGGCAAATAAATACCGCCTGGGCATCCCCAAGAACTGGCAGACCAGTATCATCCTCATCCCAACTACCCACCTCAAAACGATCCCGTGTCGGCTCGCGACCCGCACAAATATTAGAAACATCTTGCTGGCTGCTCGAAAGCACATTGATCGCAAACTGACTACCTTTGGTAGCCAGATGTGCTTGCTGGGAAACTTGCTGATTAATACACACTAAAAGCGAAGCAGGTGAATCAGAAACAGAAGTCACTGAAGAAACAGTCATTGCAAAACGTTGGTTGTTATCCAGCCGAGTTGATAACACGCAAACTCCCGAGGCCAAACGACGCATTCCCAATTTCATTGAAACCGCTAAATTATTGTTTTGCATAAAGACTCCAGTACATGTAAGTGCTTATTCTGACTAGCTAATCTTGGTCATACAAGCCTGCCAGGTAACACAATGCAGCATTAAGCGACCAAGATCTCAGGGTCGCACAACCTATAGGAACTGAAGCAATAGGCAAAATTCAATGACGAAGACTGGGAAGCACTATCGTCACCAACCAACAAAGAGCGTAAACCCGCACCCACAAAACGACAGAAGAATCATAAATCAACCAACCTTTGCATAGTCCTTGCGCAAGCTGATTAGAATTTAACTGAGCGAGCTAAATATTTTATTTTATTGTACTTTTTTCGTTGACGAGCCTAAATCGCATCGCTATTATGCGCACCACTTGAAACGCACTGTGTTTTAAGTTGTCGGAGTGTAGCGCAGCCCGGTAGCGCGTCTGTTTTGGGAGCAGAATGTCGGGGGTTCGAATCCCTCCACTCCGACCATCTTTTTTATCAAACCTGCC
>JAGKWY010000177.1 GCA_021151625.1 Gammaproteobacteria bacterium
ACGCAAATGAAATCCGTTGGTGAAGTCATGGCGATTGGCCGTACTTTCCAGGAATCTTTGCAAAAAGCCCTGCGTGGTTTGGAAGTTGGTTCTGCCGGTTTTGAATCCAAAGTGGATTACACCACTGAAGAAGGTGCTGCAAAAGTTCGTCGCGAATTGACTACTGCCGGCGCTGAGCGTATTTGGTATGTGGGCGATGCGTTCCGCATGGGCATGAGTGTTAACGATGCGTTCAACCTGTCGAAAATCGACCCATGGTTTTTGGTGCAAATCAAAGAGTTGATCGACATCGAACAATCGCTACGTGGCAAATCATTGAGTGATTTGGATGCAGATAAATTTTTCCAACTGAAACGCAAAGGTTTCTCTGACAAGCGTTTGGCATTGTTGTTGGGATCAACTGAAAAAGCTGTGCGTCACCAGCGCCAGGGTTTGAATATTCGCCCGGCCTACAAACGTGTGGATACTTGCGCGGCTGAATTCTCTACTTCGACTGCTTACATGTATTCAACTTACGAAGAAGAGTGTGAAGCTAACCCGAGCGACAAGAAAAAGATTCTGGTAATCGGTGGCGGCCCAAACCGTATTGGCCAAGGTATCGAATTCGATTACTGCTGTGTACACGCTGCTTTGGCAATGCGTGAAGACGGTTACGAAACCATTATGGTTAACTGTAACCCGGAAACGGTTTCTACCGATTACGATACCTCTGATCGCTTGTTCTTCGAGCCAGTGACCCTGGAAGACGTGTTGGAAATCGTCCACAAAGAAAAACCGGTTGGTGTAATCGTGCAGTTCGGTGGACAAACCCCGCTGAAATTGGCGCGCGCACTGGAAGCGGAAGGTGTGCCCATTATCGGCACCAGTCCGGATGCCATTGATAAGGCAGAAGACCGTGAGCGCTTCCAGCAAATGATCAATAAACTTGATCTGCTGCAGCCGCCAAATGCAATTGTTCGCTCATTAGAAGAAGCGCTGCTGGCTGCGGACAAAGTTGGTTATCCATTGGTAGTTCGCCCGTCTTATGTACTAGGCGGCCGCGCAATGGAAATTGTGTACAAAGAAGACGAGCTGCGCACTTATATGCGCACTGCGGTGCAAGTTTCTGAAGATGCACCAGTGTTGCTCGATCACTTCCTGAATAATGCAATCGAAGTGGATATCGATTCTGTTTCTGATGGTAAGCAAGTCGTGATCGGCGGGATCATGCAGCACATTGAGCAATGTGGTGTTCACTCCGGTGACTCGGCATGTTCATTGCCTCCGTATTCGTTACCTGCTGATGTGCAAAACGATATGCGCGAAATCGTTAAGAAAATGGCGATTGAGTTGGGCGTAATTGGTTTGATGAATACCCAGCTCGCGTATCAGGATGGAAAAATTTATGTGATCGAAGTGAACCCGCGTGCATCGCGTACTGTTCCCTTCGTTTCAAAATGTATCGGTGTATCACTGGCAAAAGTGGCTGCTCGTTGTCAGGCGGGTGTTTCATTGGAAGCCCAGGGCTTTACCAAAGAAATCATTCCTGATTATTACAGCGTGAAAGAAGCGGTATTCCCGTTCAATAAGTTCCCGGCAGTAGACCCGATCCTCGGCCCGGAAATGAAATCCACCGGAGAGGTGATGGGCGTGGGCAACACCTTTGGTGAGGCTTACGGTAAATCACAATTGGGCGCTAACAACCGTATTCCAACTTCGGGTACTGCATTCATCAGTGTGCGCGATATGGATAAGGACGGTATCGTCAGCGTTGGTAAAGATCTCGCCGAACTTGGTTTTAAACTGGTGGCGACTCGCGGTACTGCCGATGTGTTGCAACAAGCCGGTTTGACTGTGCAGGTAGTGAATAAAGTACAGGAAGGTCGTCCGCATATTGTGGATATGATCAAGAACGATGAAATCGATTTGATCATCAACACTGTAGAAGGTCGTCAGGCTACGCGCGATTCATCATCGATTCGTCGCAGTGCTGAAAATCATCGCGTGTACTACAACACTACTTTGGCTGCTGGTTTTGCAGTGTGCATGTCACTCAAAGAAGTGAAAGATATTGAAGTGCGTCGTCTGCAAGATTTGCACACACGAATCAAATAAAGGAAATAAAAATGAGTACAAAATTTCCGATGACCGAGCAGGGCGCAGAAAAACTGCGCCTTGAGTTGGAAGACCTGAAAAAAGTACAGCGTCCACGCATTGTGCAAGCGATTGCCGAAGCGCGTGAGCACGGCGATTTGAAAGAAAATGCAGAATATTCTGCGGCGCGCGAGCAGCAAAGCTTTTGCGAAGGTCGTATAAATGAAATTGAAGGCAAGCTGGGTAATGCCCAGATTATCGATGTGACCAAAATTCCTCACAGCGGTAAGGTGTTGTTTGGTACTACAGTGACCATTATCAATCTCGATACTGATCAATCAATGAAGTATCAAATTGTTGGTGATGATGAGGCGGATGTGAAGTCGAATAAAATTTCCGTCAACTCACCCATTGCGCGTGCCCTGGTGGGGAAGGAAGAGGGCGATGTGGTTGTTGTTAAAGCCCCAGGCGGCGATGTGGATTATGAAATCGATAAGGTAGAGCATATTTAAGCTTTGCATTACCCATAAAAAAACCGCCTCTTGGCGGTTTTTTTATGGCTGGATTCTCGCTAGTGCTACAGGAGTTAGCGGTGCAGATTCGACAGCTTGGGGTTGGCTTTTTTATTGTGGCGATAAAGTAATACTACTTTGCCAATTTCCTGAATCAGTTCAACATTGGGCAGTGCCTCTAACTCGGCAACTAATTCCTTGCGGTCTTCGCGCTCGGCGATAGCCAGTTTAACCTTGATCAACTCATGGTCATCCAATGCACGGTTGAGCTCCGCGCGTACGCCATCGCTCAAACCATTACCGGCAATGGTCACAATGGGATTAAGCTTGTGGCCAATAGTACGAAATTGTTTTTTGCGCTCAGGGCTAATAGGCATAAACTTACCTTAACTGTGTAAATGTGAAAAAACTGCGGCATTCTACTCTATTCCGGCCACTTTTAGGGGCTGCGGCAGCGAGTTATGGTTGTTTCCAATGGTGATCTGGACGCAGTTAGGCTTGTAATTTCTTGTGTTGGCCCCAATATGGAATAAATCCTGTAACTAATGCCTTATTTGTGCGTCAAAAAGGCGTTAAGCTGTGAAAAACTCGACGATTTCAGCCGGCAAATGTGCCAGTATCTGCCGCCCGCTGTTGGTGCAATAATTAAAATCGCTGGCCGTCAAACCTAATTGATGTAACTGTGAGGAATTTTCCTTGAACGATATAACCAAGAATCTGGTGCTCTGGCTTGTTATTGCTGTATTGATTGATGACCTGTACAACCATAACGTGGTTATTAAAGGGCGTGAAATCGAGCAGCCGAGCTTGCTTAATCAGCTCCTGGTGGCGAGCTTCCCGATTTTGATCATCATTGCGGTCTTCTGGTTCTTTATGCGGCAAATGCAAGGGGGCGCTGGTGGGAAGGGCGGCCCTATGAGTTTTGGTAAGAGTAAGGCGCGTTTGCTGGGTGAAGATCAAATCAAAACTACTTTTGCAGATGTGGCTGGGGTTGATGAGGCCAAAGAGGAAGTGCAAGAGCTGGTGCAATATCTGCGCGATCCTTCCAAGTTCCAGCGCCTCGGTGGTCAAATCCCCCGTGGTGTGTTGATGGTTGGCCCACCGGGCACTGGTAAAACCTTGCTGGCCAAAGCGATTGCTGGTGAGGCCAAGGTTCCGTTCTTCTCTATTTCCGGTTCTGACTTTGTGGAAATGTTTGTGGGGGTAGGTGCGAGCCGTGTTCGTGACATGTTTGAGCAGGCCAAGAAGCAAGCGCCCTGTATTATTTTTATCGACGAGATTGATGCTGTAGGTCGCCATCGCGGTGGTGGTCACGGTGGTGGTCACGATGAACGTGAACAAACGCTCAACCAATTGTTGGTAGAAATGGATGGTTTTGAAGGTAATGACGGTGTCATTATCATTGCGGCTACTAACCGTGCCGATGTATTGGATAAAGCGTTATTGCGTCCTGGCCGTTTTGACCGTCAGGTTTATGTGGGTTTGCCGGATATTCGCGGTCGCGAGCAAATCCTGAAAGTCCATATGCGTAAGGTGCCACTGGATGATCGTATCAGTGCCTCGGTAATTGCACGCGGCACCCCTGGCTTCTCTGGCGCCGAGCTGGCTAACCTTGTGAACGAGGCTGCTTTGATGGCCGCTCGCGCTAACAAGCGCTTGGTAACCATGGAAGATTTTGAAAAGGCACGCGATAAAATCATGATGGGTGCGGAGCGTCGCACTATGGTGATGAGTGAGAAGGAAAAAGAAAATACTGCATACCATGAGGCTGGCCATGCGATTGTTGGCCGTATAGTGCCGGAGCATGATCCAGTGCATAAGGTCACTATTATTCCACGTGGCCGTGCTCTGGGCGTCACTCAATTCCTGCCTGAAGCGGACAAGTACAGTTTGAGCCGTCGGGCGCTGGAATCCAGTATCTGTACATTGTTTGGTGGTCGTATCGCCGAGCAAATGACCTTGGGTGATGAAGGTATTACCACGGGTGCATCTAATGATATTGAACGTGCAACGGCAATTGCGCGTAACATGGTTACCAAATGGGGTTTGTCAGCCAAGTTGGGACCACTTCATTATGGTG
Source organism: Gammaproteobacteria bacterium (assembly GCA_021151625.1). Taxonomy (GTDB): domain Bacteria; phylum Pseudomonadota; class Gammaproteobacteria; order Pseudomonadales; family Cellvibrionaceae; genus Cellvibrio. The sequence continues at coordinate 4,666 of JAGKWY010000177.1, forward strand.
AAGAGGAAGGCATGTATCCGGGCATGGCTACCCAGCAGTACTCTGATAACACGTCAAAAAATATTGATGAAGAAGTTCGTCGTATCATTGATGAATGTTATGTGCGTGCGCAGAAAATCCTCGAAGACAATCGCGATATTCTGGAAGCGATGAAAGATGCATTGATGGAGTATGAAACTATTGATGCTGAACAAGTCGATGACTTAATGGCGCGCCGCAAAGTGCGTCCTCCGCGCGAATGGAATGATGATGATTTCAATAGCCACATGCGCGATAAGGATGCGGGTGATTCCCCGGCTGGTCCTATAGGTGGCCCTGCCAATACTCACTAAGTTTTTTGAGTGTCCAAATAACCCCGAGCTTGCTCGGGGTTATTGTTTTTAATGAGCGCTGATTTTTGAGGTCAAATGATGTTATCTGCATCCGGTTCATCGATCCTTCATTGTGGAAAGCATACGCTGGATTTGTCCCGCCCAGTGGTAATGGGAATTTTAAATACCACCCCCGATTCATTTTCAGATGGTGGCAATAGTTACCGTGATAATCGGTTGTCAATTGACATTGCTCTGCGAAAGGCAGAACAAATGTTGGCAGATGGTGCGGCTATTATTGATGTGGGTGGAGAATCTACTCGGCCAGGTGCTGCTACTGTATCTGAACAGGAGGAGTTGGATCGAGTGGTGCCGGTAGTTGAGGCTTTGGTTAGTAAATTGGATGCACTGGTGTCTGTGGATACCAGTACTGCTGCGGTGATTCGTGAGTCGGCCAGGCACGGAGCCGGGATGATTAATGACGTGCGTGCACTCTTGCGTGAAGGAGCTTTATTCGCCGTTGCAGAAATAGATTTACCTGTATGCTTAATGCACATGCAAGGTCAGCCTAATACTATGCAGGGCAATCCTGTTTATAGCGATGTTGTGACTGAAGTTCGTTATTTTTTGCAGGACCGGATTGACGCCTGTCTGGCTCAGGGAATTGCTAAGGAGCGCATTATTCTCGATCCTGGATTTGGCTTTGGTAAAACACTCGCGCATAATCTCGCACTTTTGCAACGCCTATCAGAGTTTAGTGATCTGGGTTATCCACTCTTGGTGGGTATGTCCCGTAAATCCATGCTAGCGCAATTATTGAATCGCTCTGTGGATGAGCGCTTGCCGGGAAGCTTGGCGTTAGCGCTCTTGGCGGCCCAGCGCGATGCTGCAATTATTCGTGTCCATGATGTGGCTGCAACGGTTGATGTGTTAAAAGTTCTTTCAGCAGTGACGGGTTAATTTAATTCACTGCATATTATTTTTAAGCGGAGTAAGGGCTTATGTCTCGCAAGTATTTTGGCACTGATGGTATTCGCGGATTGGTGGGCGAATTTCCAATTACCCCGGACTTTATGCTCAAGTTAGGTTGGGCAGCGGGCTGTGTGCTTAAGGATCGCTTTGATGGCCAGAATATGATTTTGATTGGCAAAGATACGCGCATTTCCGGTTACATGTTTGAATCCGCATTGCAGGCGGGTTTGATTAATGCAGGTGTAGATGTTGGCTTGCTTGGTCCGATGCCAACACCGGGCGTTGCTTATTTAACGCGCACATTTAAAGCGCAGGCCGGTATTGTGATCAGCGCGTCGCACAATAGTTATGTAGATAACGGAATTAAATTTTTTGGTGGTAATGGCAGCAAGTTGCCAGACGAATTGGAAAATTTAATTGAGCAGCAACTGGAACAGCAAATGTCGACCGCTGAAAAGTTGGGTAAGGCTCGCCGTATTGCCGATGCTTCGGGTCGCTACATCGAGTTTTGTAAAGGTACTATGCCCTGGGGTTTTAACCTTAAAGGTATGCACATAGTGCTGGATTGCGCTAACGGAGCAACCTATAACATTGCACCAGATGTTTTTACCGAATTAGGGGCGCGTGTAACTCCGTTGTTTGTTGAACCCAATGGCACCAACATTAATCGCAGCTGCGGATCCACCAAGCCAGAGGCTCTGCAAGAAAAAGTGGTGGAGTTGGGGGCTGACATAGGTATTGCGTTTGATGGTGATGGTGATCGCGTGGTATTTGTCGACCATAAAGGCGAAGTGGTCGATGGTGATGAGTTGTTGTTCATTATTGCAGCCTACCAGCAAGAGTACGCGGGCGGTTGTGATGGTGTTGTGGGAACATTGATGAGTAATTTTGGTTTTGAACTGGGCTTGAAGAAATTAAATATTCCTTTTGCTCGTGCCAAAGTTGGGGATCGCTACGTTATCGAGTTAATGCGTGAAAATGGCTGGCGCCTTGGTGGAGAAAATTCTGGACACATTGTTTGCAGCAATGTAACTACCACTGGCGATGGAATCATCTCTGCATTGCAAGTGCTCCTTGCTATTACCACTATCGGTGATTCATTGCACCGTATCAAAAAGGCGATGAATAAGTTGCCGCAAGTGATGATCAATGTGCATGTGTCCAAGCGTGTGGACCTGGGTGGTAATGAAATAATTAAATCCGCTGTTAAATTAACGGAAGAAAAGCTGGCCGGTACTGGCCGGGTTCTGTTGCGTCCATCGGGTACTGAGCCTGTAGTGCGGGTCATGGTAGAAGGTGTGGATAAGAAGCAGGTAAAAGAGTTAGCTCAGGAGTTGGCTGCTGTAGTGGAGGCCTCGCTCAGCTAGTGATTCACCTGAAAATGGTGAAAATCTTTAATTGTCTGCAAAAGGACTAAAATAGAATTGCCGCGAACACAAAAATCTGTGCCTGAAAATCGGTCAAGGCGCAGGTTTTATATTCAGCAGTCCGGGAATGACCGGGACTTTTCAGTCAAAGCGTCATAAAAACACAGAAAAATCAGGGGCGAAGCCAAGATTTGGTTGTATGTTCAAACCATCTTGGCTACCATTAGCGCCCGCTTTGGGGGAGGTATTGCTGTTGACTAAAGCAAGTAACGCCAAGCGTCGCC
>JAGKWY010000178.1 GCA_021151625.1 Gammaproteobacteria bacterium
CTGAACCTGCTGGTTACAGGCACTTGTTTCCCTCGTTCTATCACGGCCTTTATAATTCTGGCGCCTTAATTATCCATTTGGCGCTTGTTGTTTATAGCTTAGGTAATGCTTTTTTGAATATGAAAGTATTTTTATATTTATGATTCCACAGTACAACAAATTGACAGCGCGATCAATTCACAAAATTAAATAAAATTAATATTACTTATAGTAAAAGTGAAATGGCGCACAAAAAAACCGGTTTATTTTCACAAATAAACCGGTTTTTATCTGGTGATTAGATATATGGCAAAAGTGATTAATCAGAGGATTTTGCGGGTTTGACCATGCGAACCAAAGTCCGGTCTTTCAGGAAAAAATGATGGGTCAGGGCTGCCAGTGCGTGTATAGCTACTACCCCAATAAGTACCCAGGATAAATATTTGTGGGTTAGACCTGCGATGTTTAGTTGCTCTATTTCTAGCAGGAGGACGGACGGAACCTGGAAAGCTCCGAATACATCAATTGATTGTCCTTCGGATGTACAAATGAAATAACCACTCACCAGGATTACCAATAGCAGTACATATAAAAGCAACTTGCTGGCTGCAATCCCAATTCTGACTAGCAGGCTGGAGCTCAGTGATGCCGGGGACTTGCTGGTAAGTCGCCATAAAATTCGCACAGCAATCAAACCAAATAATAGAATTCCCAGCGCATAATGGAAATGGGCAATCTTTAATGCGTTGGGGGAGTAGTAGCCGTAGCTGGTCAGGTAAAAACCAACTCCAAATAAAACCAATGTAACAATGGCGCCGAGCCAGTGAAATAAAATACTAATAATGCCGAAACCTTTGGATGTGTCTCTTATCATTTTTGTATGCCTCTCGATACACGTTATTGTTTTTAGTTGTAGGGATGATGCTATTTTTTAGCGCGGTTATATTACCTGAATAAATTTGCCTGGTTTGTTTACGTAAAACACAAATTTTAGATAACTAAAAAGATGTTTACTTGATGCCATAAAAAAACCTGATTGTTTATTAAAGGGACTCTTAATAAACAATCAGGTTTAGCTTCCTGGCAATTCACTGAATCAGATCAGATTCAGTGAATCAGGTGTTTTCTATCTTTTCTGTTATAAACCAGAAATGGTAGAAACACCCCAGTTACGATATGCCGCACCATAGGGGCTTTGGTCTGCACGCAGTTTTTGGCCGAGGGTTTGGTAAATTTCGATTTGGGTTTTACCAGCAATATCCAGCACGCGACCACCAGAAATACCGCCACCGGCAACCAGCATAGGTACATCATCATTACCGTGAGAGTTAGCATCGCCCATGTCAGATACTTGTGTGACATAAGTAGTGCTTAACACACCTGCAGCCTCGAGTTTGTCGAGCAGGTATTTGGTTAAGCTCTGCATATACGCGATATCTTCGGTGTATTGCGCCTGGTTAAAGTGATGCGATGAGTGCGATGAGCGACCACCTAACTTGTCAAAGATATGGTTGTGCGCATCTGTACCGAAGGCAATAGATACTGAAGCGGTCATGCCACAGCTCAATGCAAGCGTAACGATATCTGATTGCAGTTTTGCCAGTGCATCGAAACCAACCGCTGTTGTCGATGGTTTAGGGCATGTGCCACTGCTGCCGGTACCGCTGCCAGTGCTGGTGATTGATGCTTCAATTTCCTGAATTGCCGTGAAGTGGCTGTCCAGCTTGTCTTTCTCGTGTTGGCCAAGTTTGGTTTTCAGGCTGTTAATTGCAGGGTAATGCAAATCAACAATGGATTTTCTTGGTGCAGTGCCAGTACCTGTGCCGCCGCCACCGCCGCCAGCGAAAAGAATGTCCAACGCTGCTTGAGGGCTGGTAATTACTGGTTTGCTGGTTGAGCCTTCACGGCTCAAGCCTGACTCTTCAGTAGTTCCCACGTTCAGGTATTTAACCGGGAAGTTCATACCAATAGTGCGGCCCATGTTCACATCAAAGCTGTCTTTGGAGAAGCTGGCGTTATCAAAGCGATGGAACATGATGCCGTGACCGGCACCACTCAATTTTGCCCCTTTCATAATTACCATTTTGCTGTACTGGCTTTGCAAAGGTGCAGCTTGAGCGCCGAGGGTGCTACCACTTGGGTACCAAAGATTTGGCTGACAACCACCACCCGAGAAAATCAAACAACTTTTATTGGCGACACCACCTTGGGCTTCGGCAGCACGTGCCAACATGATCCCGCTAATCAGGCCGGACGCTTTCAGTAAACCGGCAGAAATACCTGCGCGCTGAACCACACGCAAAAAGTCTCTACGCTCTTTATCGAAGCAGTTTTTATATCTCATTTTAATTACTCCAATTCGTTAACAAGGCTGGGGAAGAGCGGGGCGCATTAGCGCGCCCACTCCTTCCGGTACATCACAGATTCCAATACCGGGATTTCTTCCAGCATTGCACGTGGGCCTCTTGTGGATAGTATGTTGGTCAGATCAGCGATATCGCAGCGATAAGCATTTTCCTCATCTTTGCTAATGCGTTTGTAGCCAACATCTCTATCGGAGTCGATCAAGAAGATAGAGTTAATACCAGAGCTGTAACTTACAAATTGAGTTGCAAGACAGGTTTGTGCCTGTTGTGCAACTGCAGGATGCTCAACCATGGTACGAGCCAAATCTTTTGCACCATTGAATTGAATCTCTGGTGAGTAGATGACGCGATCCGGATCGTTCAGGAATTGCAATTGTGGATAAGGCGAGAAGAACTTGCCAGAAGAAACAATTGCGTTGCCTTTCAAATCGGTAGAGCGGATACGACCTGCGGTATCAAAGTTTTCCATGCCGCCGCCCAATGGGTTAATGATCTCGCCGTGGCAGTTCGAGCAGCTAGTGCCAGAAGTGATGCGATCGAAAATCATGCGTTGAGTGGTTTTTGGATCATTGAAGAATGCAGCATCGCGCGCAGCCAGTGCGTCACGGTCCAGGCTTACACCTGATGGTGGTTCAGGAATGTCCTGACACATCAGTTTTCTGCGTACTGCTACCGCACGAGTGATCATGTTGGAATCAGTAGTGCTGGCATAGCGGGACATAAATGCACCTGAAGTCAGGATACCGCCACGGTCAGTAGTAGTTGCTTTCACAAAGCCATCTGCATCCTGAGTACCGCTGAATGCCAAGCCATAGTGCGCTGCCAAACGTGAGTTAACGTAGGTGTAGTTGGGAGTATAGATAGATGCAAATGTACTGCTGCTATCCAGCATGGCGTTAGCAAAGTTTTTGCTTAGCTCGCTTTTCATATCAACAGCAAGTGTTGCAAAGTTACTAACGGCTGGTTTGCTCAGTGTTTCAATTTTCTCTGTCATCAACCAACGGTTAACCAGGTCACCCAGTAACAGTTTGGTATTTGCTGAGCTAAGCAGGGTAGCTGCTTGTGTACGGATGCCGGCTGCTGTGTTCAGATTGCCGTTTGCAGCTGCAGTCATCAGGGTTGCGTTAGGTGTTGTACCTGTCAGGGTGTAGCTCAGGTAGGTTGCCATTTCGTAACCGGTCAGCTTGTAAACACCGCTGCTGGACAGCTCACCAACTTCTGAGCGATACAGGAATTGTGGTGATGACAACATTGCAGTCAATGCGACTTGCATACCATCAGTTACAGAGCGACCGCCAGTGGTTCCGTTGGCTACAGCCAGATAAGCCGTTTGCTCTTCGGTGGTCAATGGGCGACGGAAGACTTTAGGACCCAGTGTGTTAACCAATGTGCTGGCACAAGTAGTTGATGGTGAACAACCCAACACTGCGCTCCAGCGTGTGGCTACATCAGTAGCAATGCGCTCGGCGTTCGCCAGGTAGCTGGTGTAGCGAGCTTTATCAACAGACAGGGTGTTGTTGTTAACAAACGCGCCAGAGATGAAGTCATCAGGCAAACTGGATGTTACGTCAGTTTGATAGTTAACCAAATCTCTTACTGAGCGTTGATATTCTTGCTTGGTCAGCAAGCGCAGCGTTCTTTGGCCATAGCTTGGAGCATTGGATGGACAGCTGAAGTTGGATACAGGCTTATCCGGTACTCCATCGCTCGGTCTGCGCCAGGTGAAGATATAGGCTTCAAGATCGGCTGCACATTGACCAGTACAGCTGCCCTCATTGCCTTGTGGCATCCACATCGCGATGAAGTCTCTGAGTGAGCGGTCTTGAGTATCCTGACTGTGGCGATAAGCTGAACGGTTCGGGTTCAGTGGCTGCAAGGCAGGGGTACCATTGGCATTTTTCTCGCCGTCTACACCATGACATGCAGAGCAACTGCGTTGGGTCCAGAGTGACGCACCGGTAGTGGCGTTACCCACGATAGTGCCAGTGCTGCTGGAGCTGCGTGAAGTGGTGGTTCCAGTGCTGGATGAGCTACCAGAGGTAGTGGTTCCGCTGCTGGAAGTAGAAGTAACTGAGCTGGTTCCATTGCTGAACACAACAGTCACCGGAGTAGTAGCCGCAGCCGGAATGCTGTCGGTGTAGCTAATCACTTTGTAGTCATAGCTGCCGGAAGCCGTCAGTGCATCCAGATAACTC
>JAGKWY010000090.1 GCA_021151625.1 Gammaproteobacteria bacterium
TTGCGTGCGCGGGTCAGGGCCGCGTACTCCGGCCACTGCCGGATAGTCTCAGTATGGTTCATAGGTTTCCCTGTTCTTTATTGGGTTTTAGTGCAGGTAATAAGTGGGTCGTGTGGCGGACTGCCTGCGTCTGGTGGCAGGATGGTGCCGCAATTTTTGTATTTGTAGTTATCGCTGTTGGTGCCGCAAGGTGATGCGGTGCGGGGATTCTAGCAGCCGAAGAGTAGCAACAGGAATAGCGGTGGGGGGATTTTACGGGCTTTTGTGGCGGCTGGATTAGATCCAGCCTTTTTGTCGGGCAATACGTGCTGCATCCACCCGGTTAACGGCGTGTAGCTTCGCAATAGCTTCCGACAAATAATTGCGCACGGTACCTTCGGATAAGCAGAGCACAGTGGCAATTTCTGCCGTGGTTTTTCCTTCAGCTGCGAGGCGGAGCGCTCGGCGCTCTTTGTCATTGAGTGGATCTGCTTCACCTAATGCCATCATTGCCAGCTCGCCATCAATCACGCGTTTTCCATCCATTACTTTATGGATGGCTTCAATTAATTGATCCGAGGGGGCATCTTTTAACAGGAATCCGGCAACGCCCATATCGATTGCGCGGCGAATATAACCTGAGCGACCAAAGGTGGTGATGATGATAGTTTTGGTCGACAACTTTTGCTGTAACACCCATTGGGCCAATTCAAGACCGGAGCGGCCGGGCATTTCGATATCAGTTAATAAAATATCGTAGCTATTTTGTTTCATCAGCAGCCAGGCGCGATCACCATCTTCTGCCTGGGTAATTTCAAAACCGGTTTCCATTGCCAGTAGTGCAGCAAGTGCACCGCGCACCATCGATTGATCTTCGGCGAGTAAAATTTTCATTAGCACTAGGACCTTTGTTGTTGTAGCTCGCGACTGGGCAGGGAGATGATAAATTCACAGCCTTTGTGTACTGAGGATTGCATTTCGCCAGCGATTGTTTGCAACCGCTCCTGGATACCGCGTAGACCATTGCCGGGGGTTAAGACGGTTACTGCGCCGTTATCGCGCATTTTTACCTGGATTTTATCGCAGTGTTTACTGAACTCAATCTGACAGTGATCACCTTTGCTGTGACGCAAAATATTGGTGGTGAGTTCAGTTAAAGCGAGAATTACCGCCGTTTCTGCGCGCGGCGATAATTGTGGAATTTCGCCATTAAGCTCCACGATGAAACCTTTTTGACGCAAACGCTCGCACAATTCCATGACTTCACCGGAAAGGCCGCGGTGTTTGTAGCCTGATACTGTTTGACGCACCAGGCTCAAACTATTGCGTGCAATTTGGTGTAATTCAGAAAGATGTTGCTTGGCCGCATCCTGTTTTTCCTGCGCGAGTAGCTTTTCAGCAAGCTCGGCTTTTAGTGCGATGCTCGATAGGGTGTGGCCCAAAATGTCGTGCAAGTCGCGGGCGATACGTTCGCGCTCGGCGATGATCGCCAATTGTTCAACTTCTTCACGACTTTTTTGTTGGCTAATGCGCGATTCATAGCGTACTCGCTCAGTGAAACCCACAATGCCAATGGTTATTAAGCCGGTGATTGCGCTGAAAGCAAAGAAATGAAATGCGTAATTATTCAGAAAATGCAGTGTGACAATCAGGCCAATTAATAACCCGGTGCATATTAGCCATTGCTTCGGGCGGCAATGAAAACCAAGCAAGAAACCAATGTAGCTGAAGAATGTGCCGCTGCCCGGGGTCAGGGGAGTTGCTATAGCACTTAATACGATTATCCCCAAAATAGGACGCCAGACATTGTGCGGACTGGTTCTAATCGCCAGCTCATACAGGCCAAGAAAAGCGATATAAATAAGAATTAACAAGCCAAACTTTACCCTGTCATAGGGCATGTAAATCAGGGGAATAAAATAATAGAGACTGAAAACCAGCCAAATACGCGATTTCACCGAGTTAATCGATTGTATGCACTGGTTGCCCAGGCTGATGCTTTCGTCAAGATGGCGGCTATTCATGGTAGTTGACCAGACCTATTGTCAATGATGTCGGTAATTATGGACTTTTTGGCGGTGTAAGTCCCCAGCAACCAGATTCTATTGGCAGTCTCGACTATATGCCCGGCTTACGCCAGCGGTAAAGTCATCAGTCCGCTGTGACAAATGTAAGTGGGTTGTTTACAAGTGGGCAAAGTTGATTTAAATTGATATCTAAATGATATCAATTTAACACGCAAGGAGTTTCCCATGATCCATGAAAAAGAAGCGCGCAGCGGTTCGGGTTACCTGATGTTGGTAACCCTGTTGTTGTTGCAGGTGCTTGGTGCGGGTGCAGTATTTGTATTGCCGGGGTTTCTTAAAGTGGCGGCGATATTGGTCGCGATTTTGGTATTTATCTGTTGGTTCGGTTTTTATATGGTTCACCCAAACCAGGGAAAGGTATTACAACTGTTTGGGCAGTACGCTGGTACTGACCGCAACACCGGGTTGCGTTGGGCCAACCCGCTTTACAGCAAACAATCAGTCAGCTTGCGGGTACGCAATTTCGAATCGGGGCGTTTAAAAGTCAATGATGCCAACGGCAACCCAATAGAAATTGCCGCCGTTATTGTGTGGAAAGTCGTGGACACTGCTGAAGCGGTATTTGAAGTGGATGACTATGAAAATTATGTCACTATCCAAAGCGAGGCAGCATTACGCAATCTGGCTACTACTTATCCCTATGAGCAGGATACGGAAGATGAGCGTTTATCATTGCGTAGCGACCCCAACACCATTGCCCAAAAATTAAAAAATGAAGTGCAGGATCGCCTGCAAAAAGCGGGTGTTGATGTGCTTGAGGCGCGTCTTAGCCATTTGGCCTACGCACCGGAAATCGCCCAGGCGATGTTACAGCGCCAGCAAGCCAGTGCAGTATTGGCAGCACGAAAAATTATTGTGCAAGGTGCTGTGGGTATGGTGAGTGATGCGCTGGAGCAATTAAAAGCACAAGAAGTAGTTGAGCTGGACGCGGAGCGCAAAGCGGCGATGGTTAGTAATTTATTGGTAGTGCTCTGCGGTGATCAGCAGGCAAAGCCGGTCATTAATACTGGCACTATTTATTCGTAACAGGTTACTGCTGTGGCTAAGAAATCCTTTCCTCTACGTATTAACGAGCAGGTCATCGCGGCTATGCAGCGCTGGGCGGATGATGACTTACGCAGTTTGAATGCACAAATCGAGTTTGTGCTACGCGACGCGCTGGTAAAAAGCGGCAGGGTAAAATTGATTCAAAAAGTAGTGACGGATGTGGAAATGCAGACGCTAGAAGATGGTGATAACGATCAGGAGGAAACATGATCCGTTGGGAATATAAAACAGTCAGTTTTGAGGAGTGTGTTACGTTTTCCGGTGGATTTAACACGGATAAATTTAATCAAAAACTGAATCTGCTTGGGCGCGAGGGGTGGGAGTTAGTATCAACAACGACCAAGCCAGGTTTTACTCATTCGAGTAGATTTATTGCCGTATTTAAACGTGCCATATAAAAAGAACAGCAACAATGTTGCTGTTCTTTTGTTGTTTTAAACAAAATATTCCGGGTGTTCCTGCGGAATAACTTCCAGAATGTTGTATACATCTTTCAAGTGAACACTCATCGCTGCAGCGGATTTTTCTGCAGAGCCCGCTTTAATTGCTTTGATAATTGCGGCGTGCTGGTTGAGCACGCGCTTATATTGCCCACTCACATGCAAGCTTAAATTGCGCACTCTATCCATGTGAGCCTTTTCAGCTTCAATCAATGTAGCTACTCGCGGGTAAAGGGTGAAGCTGGCCAGAGTTTGATGGAATTCATCATCCAGATTCTGGAACGCCAGCGCGTTGTCTTCTGCTGCCGCAGTTTTCTGTGCTTCGATAATCTTTTCACAGGCATCTACTGCTTCCTGGCGAGTCGCTTCATCAGCCGCCGTCGCTAATTGGGTGACTACAGCTACCTCCAGGGCCTCGCGAATAAAGCGTGCCTCCAGAATTTTCTCCATGCTGAATTTGGTTACATAGGTTCCGCGCTGAGGTAAAACCTCCACAAAACCAATATTAGATAGCTGTATGAGTGCTTCGCGCACTGGCGTACGGCTAACGCCAAACTGCTGGGCCAGTGCGGTTTCGGAAATCATCTGGCCGGGTAACAGCTCCATGCTGATGATGGCGTCGCGCACAAAACCGAAAATCTGACTGGCCGCTGGGCGGTCATAAGACAAACCCTTGGATTCCGGGCGCATATTAAGAATCGGCTGTTTAGCCACGTTAAATCTCCTTCAGTAAATGAAGACTGCAATGTCGTTGGGCTGTTGCCGTTAGCGTCTTGAGGTTAATTGTGCCTTTTACGCGGTTCAAAGGCTATTTATTGATGATTTTCAGTAACTAACTATCAATCATCACAAACTACCGGTCATCACAAGCTACCAAGCACCAAAACGCTAGCGGGTTATGCAGCTTCCCTTTTATCAGCATGCATGCGCCGTACATTTACATACAGCATAGCTACTACCAGGACTTTATGAAGGTGGGAAAGCAGGCAGGGCATATGTTAAATCATATGCCAAGTCTAGGGAATTTATGGTTATAGATAAAACATGAATCATCAGCAAAATCATTGAAAAAATCTTAAAGTCATAATGACAAAAAGCTTGACCCACTAGTATGCAAGAGGTAGGATTAATTCAATGTTTACTGAATCGTCGCCGATGAGTCAGTATTTTTTGCTTTTTTGGCGACACTGGTCAAAACGTGTGAGCAATGGTGCATAGGTTGTTTGTTCTATTCCTCCCAATGCAATCCATTCGATAAGTAATGGTTCAAATTGTGAATCTCTTTGCCCCAGTCCTTGTTGTAACTGCTGTACCTGATAATTCATCCTCGCAGGCTTGTCGGTCTCCGGACTATCTACTCCGGCCAGAATTTCTGCGCGAATTGTAAGTGTGCGCAGCAAATCACGGTTGCGTTGCTGATCTTCGGTAGTGAGTGTGTCGGATTTGGTCAAGCGCAGTTGAACCGCTTGTTGAGTACCTGATGGCCAGCGCGCTACTTGCGCGACACTCAGTGTCAGCGTTTCCCTTTGACTTGCAAGTACATCGTCGGTAGAGCCACTAAGGCGCGCAATTTCGTATTCACGAATAGCATTCAGCGCAGCAAATAAATCTGTCCAGCTTTGCGCTTCCGCCTGATGGCGAGCGCTATCTCGCTGCGCAGCAATTGCGTTTGCCGCGTTATTAAATTTTTGTTGGATTGGTTTAGTTGCTTCTTTGGGAAGCTCCAGTGCATTGAATTCACTTTTTAGTTGTTCGATTTCGTCTTTGGCGCTGTTAATTTGTTCCAAGGTCTGTGCGGCAAAGTGATGTAAGCGCGCAATGATTGCTTCGGCGCTGCTAACTATTGCCTGGCGCTGCTCCTTGGCTGCTTCAAATACCTGATTGCGTTTGGCAAAAATTGCATCACAATGTGTGCGAAACTCCTGCCAAAGTTGGTGTTCCTCGCGCGGCCAGCTTTTACCAACATTTTTCCATTGGGCTTGCAGCTGTTTTATTTGTTCGGTGGCCGCACGCGAATCGTCACTGTTAGTTAGTGCTGCTGCTTGATCAATTAATTGCTGTTTAACGGTTTTATTCGTCTCATATTCGTGCGTGATTTTTCCGAATAATTGTTCCATCAGGCCTTCAAACTCTTTCTGCAGTTCGTTGCCAGCCTTACGTGGTACTGGCCAGTAGTTTTGCCACTCCGCACGAGCTGTTTTTAAGGTTTGTTCAACATCTTTCCAGATGGCATTAGTAAAATCGTAACCCGTAAGATATTGTTGAAGTTGGCTTACCAATTCGCGGCGCTTGGTAAGGTTAGCTTCGCGTGCAGCTGCCTGGGCCTCAAAGAAGTCTTTACATGGTGCATAGGCAATAGCAGATGCCTGTTGGAATTGTTGCCAGAGGTCATCATCTTGCTGCTGGGCGCCTTTGCTGACTTCTTTCCAGCTGTCCTGCAATTCGTGAATTTTAGTGGCGAGGTTTTCCGGATTGATATTGGTATTAGCTAATGCACGCATTTGTTCAATCAGTGCTTCCTTTTTAGGGGTCACTGCAAACTCATGCCAGTCGCCGAGTTTAATCAGTTGCGCTTCAAAATCTTCCAGTTTTGTTTGAATAGATTTAGGCAATTCCTGTGGGTTGGTAAGTTGTGCACGCTTTTCCTGCAATTCTTTTTGGATGGCGCGCGCTTTACGTACAAAACCTTGTTCTGCCGCCCACAAGCCTTTTCTCGCCAATTCGCTAAATTCGCGCATGGCATCTTTAACTGCCTGTTCAGCTTGATTTTTTTCGGCAAAGAAAGCATTTATTTTAGTTTTTGCCTCATCCAGAGCCTCCGGGATTTCATCCCCTAACTCTTTAGTGGACTTGATAAACTGCTGCAGCTTGTGTTGTGCCTGCTTAACTATAGCTGCATCACTGATTTGATCGAGTGTTTGATTCAGTTGGGTAATGGTGCCAGAAGTTTTAATCTGATCGATCAAATTCAGCGTCTGCTGTTTGCGATGTTCGAATTCTTTAGAGAGTTTATCTAGCGGTAATTGACGATTGGCTGCCAGGCGCACCGCGTTGCTAAGTTCCTGAATTTTTAGCTCATAGTTGGCGTTTAGCAGGTCATCAATGTCGGCGTGGCGATAAATGCTTGCTGCTAATTGTTTGAGATTGCGCAGCGCGTCCTCTGCCAGTTGTTGTGCTTGCTGATCCAGTGTTTGCTTTTCTTCTTCGTCGGCAATGATTTGCGCACGGGCGGCAATTTTTGTTTCACATGCAGTTAATGCCTGGGTAAAACGTTGCTGGGTTGATGTGGAGGCAACCGAAAGTGCTGCCCACTCATTTTGCAGCACGGTTAGTTTTGCTTTGAAGAGTGTGTCCGCTTCCTGGAAGGAGTGTTTTTCCAGCTTTTCGCAAATACGTATTGCAGCAGTTTCCAATTCCGCCTGTTTTGCGTCTTCTGCTTTGAACTCTTCTAATTTGGTTTTAATAATTTTAAAAACATTTTTGTCTTTGGTTTTAACTGCTTTGGCAGCTTGTTCCAGAACTTCACGACTATGTAATTTATCCGCAGCGGCTTGACGCAACTGACTAGTGGCTCCTTCAATTGCCAAATTTAACAATTCCTGTTCATCACTGGTGCGCTCTACTATATCCAGTGTAATCACCGGTTTTGGTGGTTTTGCCTCAGCAACTGGGAGAGGGGTAACCTTGATGGGTTCAACCTTGGGTTTTGCACCAAATAATTTGCGTAGTAATTTCATAGTCATGGCTCGTCGTTCATTGAGGGTGGAAGACCCCTGCTATGCAAGGGTTATCGTAGAAAGTAAAACTATTTATTAAATCACTATATTGCTTGTTGTAATAACACTTGTACTGGATGCGGCAGTTTCACGTTGTCGATACGTTTGGTTTGGCTGCGGCAAGAGTAACCTGTTGCTGTCAGTTTGCCTGTATTGTCAGGGTTATTAACTACCTGCGCCCAGGATAATGCGTAGATTTTTTTGGATGTCTCTACATTGTCGCTTTCATGTCCATAAGTGCCAGCCATACCGCAGCAGCCGGTTTCAATGACTTTTAATTGCTGACCAAGTTTGCTGAACACAGTTTGCCAATCTTTGATTGAACTAACTGCATTGGTTTTCTCGGTGCAGTGCGCGAGCAATGAGAAATTGGCAGCTTTAAAGTCGCGCGATTTTTCGCCCAATTGCTCAACTTGCTTGGCAAGCCATTCCTGAATTAGCAGTACTTTAGGTGCGTTATCACCCAATACCTTTTTGTATTCGGCACGATATGCCAGCGTCATTGCCGGCTCAATACCAATGAGTGGGATACCGGAAGAGGCTATGCCATTTAATTGCGTTGCGTTGGTATCGGCAGCTTTGGCAAACGCCTTTAAAAAGCCGTGTACCTGCAATGGTTTTCCATTGGGTTTAAATGGTGCAAGCAGTGGCACAAAACCGAGCTTTTTCAGCAGGTTGAGGGTGTCGATGACCAGTGGGGTTTCGAAGTAGCTGGTAAAAGCATCCTGAACCAAAATAACCGCGTTGCTTTTTTCGGTAGGACTTAATTGCGCAATGTTTTCCAGGGTTGCGTAATTCACGCCCAATTTTTCTGCAGCCTTATACAAGTTGATACCGCTGAGTAATGGGCTATCCACCATGCCAACAAAGCGCGCCATAAAACGCTGCATAAATTGTGGCTTCATCATCAGGTTGTAAGCCCATGGCATTTTGGCAAGGGTGGGGATCATGAATTCCAGTCCACCGATGAAATAATCTTTAAGTGGACGCAAATAGCGGCTGTAATAAAGCTCAAGGAATTTTGCGCGGAATTCAGGTACGTCTACTTTGATTGGGCACTGCCCAACACACGATTTGCATGCGAGGCAACCGCTCATGGATTCGTGTACTTCGTGAGAAAAATCGTATTCACCTTTGCGTTTTCCGATGGTGTTAATTACGCGCGCAGGTAAGTTGAAAATAAAGCTGGCGTGTCTTAATTTCTTACTTTCATCCAGGGCATTTACACCGCGTTCGCTCATTTGCTTGAGCCATTCGCGCATCAATGAAGCGCGCCCTTTAGGGGAGTGTTTGCGTTCGCGTGTTCCCTTCCAGCTTGGGCACATAGCGTCATTGGGATTCCAGTTGTAACAAAGGCCGTTGCCATTACAGTGTACGCCTTCGCTGTATCCTTCCCATACTTGCGCAATGATTTTACGATCCTGCTGGCCGCGCGTAGCTACGCCATCGATTTTTGACAGCTCAATATTTGCAGCTGGCGTAGCAATTTTCCCGGGGTTTAATTGGTTGCGTGGATCAAATGCTGCTTTGATGCGCTGGATTTGCGGGTAAAGTTCGCCAAAAAAGGCCGGTGCGTATTCTGAGCGGACGCCCTTGCCATGCTCGCCCCACAACAAACCATTATATTTTTGGGTCAGTGCAACCACTTTGTCGGTGATGATGCGCACCATTTTTTCTTGTTCAGGGTCTTTCATATCCAGTGCCGGGCGCACATGCAATACGCCTGCATCCACATGGCCAAACATGCCATATGTGAGTTTGTGTTCGTCGAGAACTGCGCGAAATTCAAAAATAAAATCAGCCAGGTTTTCCGGTGGTACAGCAGTATCTTCAACAAATGGAACCGGGCGAATTTCTCCCTCCACGTTGCCAAGTAGACCTACTGCTTTTTTGCGCATCCCCCAAATCTTGTTTACTGCATCGCTACCCCAGGCCATGGAATAACTGATGCGGCCAGTTGCACTATCTTGTGCATGCTGATCAAGCAAATCGGTCAGCACTTTTACTGCCGATTTTAATTCTTCGTCTGAATCAGCGGTGTATTCAACCAAATTGATTCCCTGAATTTTTTCACCACTTGCGGGAGCAGGGAAAAATTCAGCGACGCTATGCCAGACAATATCGTTCATTGCCAGGTTAAGCACTTTGGAGTCCACAGTTTCAATCGATGTGGGCTTGGCTTCCATGAGTTTGGTGGCGTCGCGTAAGGCGGCATTGAAATCGCGGTAATTAACATTGAGCAGCGCACTGAACTTTGGAATGGGTAATAAGTTAATTTTAGCTTCAGTAATAAAGCCAAGTGTGCCTTCACTGCCACACAAAATATTATTGAGGTTAAAACGGCCTTGCTCATCGCGGATATGAGCCAAATCATAACCTGTAAGACAGCGGTTTAATTTCGGGAATTTTTGCTCAATCAGCGCATGATGCTCGCGCTGAATTGCATCTACTATGCGGTGGACTTCGCCGACGCGATCGTCGCGTTTCCAAATGTTTTCCAGCTCATTTTCAGTAAGTGCGTGGGAAGTCCAGAGACTGCCGTCAAGCAATACGCTGGTAAGTTCCAATACATGGTCGCGCGTTTTACCGTAGCGACATGAGCCCTGGCCGGAGGCATCGGTATTGATCATCCCACCAATAGTTGCACGGTTGCTGGTTGATAGCTCAGGGGCAAAAAATAACCCGTGTGGTTTGATAGCTGCATTGAGCTGGTCTTTGACCACACCACATTGCACTCTTACCCAACGCTCTTCGGTATTGATCTCCAGGATTTGGTTCATGTACTTGGAAGTATCTACCACTAATCCATCGGTCAGCGATTGACCGTTAGTGCCAGTGCCGCCACCGCGAGGGCTCAGGACTACCGATTGAAACTGCGGTTGTTGGCTGAGCTGGG
This sequence comes from Gammaproteobacteria bacterium, assembly GCA_021151625.1. Taxonomy (GTDB): domain Bacteria; phylum Pseudomonadota; class Gammaproteobacteria; order Pseudomonadales; family Cellvibrionaceae; genus Cellvibrio. The sequence continues at coordinate 10,226 of JAGKWY010000090.1, forward strand.
CGATGCGTATTAGGTCAGTAGTGTCGCGTGGATAGAGCACCCCTTGGGGTAATACCTGGTAGATGGAGTTGTCTGTCGCCAAAACTGTGCGATTGGCGTAGTCCGGGTTAAGGTCACCGGTGAAGCCTGAATCGCGCAAGGCATTGATAAAACCCAGGTACAAGGCCTGGATAGGGGAGGTCTGGTCAATACGTGGAATCATGGGGTTGGATAACCGACAAATTACAAAAAGATAAGTTGCGCGCATTCTACTCCCTCGCGCCGTCAAAGTCCCTCCGCATCGTTTGGGCTGGCCCGATCTTTTGATGGCTCGGCGATAAGCCACATCAGAGGTATTTGTGTTGATTTAGACGCTTAATTAGCTGAAAAAAGCACTAATCTATAACAATATTTCTGTAATCCTAATGGGAGTTATTCGGTGTGGGAATATCCGTGGAGGTGGGCTGGTTTATCCGGAAAGGTTATTGCAGTTGGTAATTAGCAATTGATGTTTAAGTAGCTAGAGACTGGCTCAAAATGATTATGTTATGATCGCCACAAGCGCAGTACGCACCATTTTGGCGTGTCGCAAACTCGGTATGTGCTGCAAGGATTGTCTAGATATATTTTACATCTACCTAGTAATGTAAGGAGCGGCTTAAATGATTCAGTTACAACGCAACTATGGAAACGCTCTGACCAATGGTGAACCAGGGCAGGTGGCAATTGGCTCATATGAGGAGTATCTGGTTCTCGCGCGAATTCCCCATTGTGAAGGGGTGTCTGCTCGTGTTATGGATGCATTGCACCAGCGAGTAGGGCGCACCGAATTAACCATCGAGCAAGTCGCCTCTGATTTGCATCTCACCAAGCGCACGTTGCAGCGCCGGTTGCAAAGTCAAAATACCAATTTTGCACAGCTGCGCGATGATCTTCGTTTTAATTACGCTATCAAGTATTTGATTGACGATAACATGAGTGTGGATCTGGTATCGCGTGCACTTGATTTTTCTGATCGAACCAGCTTCACCAACGCCTTTAAGCGCTGGACTGGATTATCCCCAAGCTCTTTCCGCAAAATGTTCCGTGATCACGCTTAATTGACAGTAAGAGAGACGGATCTCTCTCTGGATTTTTTGGTGCTAGTGCAGCAACCCTTTTGATGGAGGGCTTGCTTTTTGTGGTGGTGCAACGACTGGTTTGTCCGCAATAACGGCGCAATAATAATTAACAGCCCCTTGTATTAGTGTCGCTGTGTGAATTGATGCTTGTGCGTTTGCCATGCGTGGCTCGTAAAAGCCATCTTCTGTGTGAAATAGCGGGACAAATTTTCTGGATGCGATTGCTTTGTGCAAATCTGCTGGTGCTCCTTCTTCCAAAAGTATTTGGGTGTGCTCTTCCATATCCTCTTCTGTATAGATAACGCAGCAGTGGGTGCTGCCATCTTTTGCCCGCAATTCGAAGCGTGATGGGTTTGACAAATAATAATGTTCGACAACCCCTAGCAAGGTACAGGCTTGTTCAAAATAGTTGGCAAGTTGCGGGTCGGCAAAAAATGGAGTTCCACTATCTATTGCTTCGGCCTTTAAGCTACTGGAAAGCTCATTGAAATAGGCGTGTTGAAGCTGTTGAATTGCTTCCTTCAACTCTTGCTGCATGTCCTCGCTATTCTTTTTTAAATAGTAGTGAATAGTATTGTTGTTAAAGGCTCTGACTGCCTCACTTGGGGTGGCATAACCTGTCAATAATATCTTTTTAATACTTGAGTTTTTAATCTTCTCGCAAAACTCTATTCCATTCATTGCGGGCATTGAATAGTCGACTACCAGTACCGACACTTCCTGGACTCGAAGTTCATCGAAGCGTTTGGTGTTTTGATGGGTTAATACTCTTTTAACCCAGGCATCAGAATCTCCTTGTAGCTTGGGTTTGTCCTCATCTGCTATGAGTTTTGCTTCGCGTTGAGCCTGGTTTATGTAGGTCAGGGCTGAATCAGTGTTATCAAAGGTTTTGACGTTGAATTCATGCGAAAAAGCTAGAGATAGTGCTTCCAGGAATTCCGGATTATCGTCAACAAATACAACCTGCGTTGGATAGTAATAAAGAGGAATTTTTGATTTCACACCGGTTTTCCCACAAGCTATGACATCATTTTCAATGTATATATGAAGTCGATTAATTCTGATTAATGACGCTATTGTATGTCAATTGTGGCGATGTGTGGAGTCATCGGCGCAATAATGACAACTCACCCGGTCTGAGTTAATTGACTTAAATTGTGGTGATTACTGATTGAATCTCTTTTCTGCTGCATAAGTTGCCCTCCTTTCAGCGAGTTCATCCTTTGTTGGTTCTCCAGATAATGACTCTTCAGTAAGTTGAGACTTCAGGAAGCTAAGAGTAAATGTTGAGCCCTTGTTAGGTTCGCTGTTAACTTCTATTTGGGCATTATGTTCATTGATGATGCGCTTTACTGCTTGCATACCAATACCATTGCCAAGTTTTTTTGCGCTAAAGCCAGGTTCCCATAGGCTGGCTAGTTGCTGCTCTGTCATCCCTATACCGCTATCCTGTATAGAGAAAAATACTTTTTCCTCGCTTTCCCACGATTTAATCGTTAGTGATAGATCGGAGTTTTCGCGTCGTGCCTCAGCTGCATTTTTGATCAAATTAATAAATAGGATTTTGAGGTCTTCGGCATCTCCGTTGACCTTGGGGACTGCGCCAAACTCGTAGGTGACGTTATCGAATGACTTTTCAAGCAGATAGAGGCAATCCTGAATCAGGGATTCTAGCGAACATGGATGAATTCGGCGCTTATGTTTGCCACCTAAAATACTGGCCATAGTGGCGATAAGTTTTGAGCCTCGTTCAACTTGTTCAAGTACTATGTCGCGCTGCTTATCACGGTCATAAATGTCGTTTGATAGAACACCGTCGATAATGGCAAAAGGAACTTTGATGTCGTGATGATAATGGTTCATCAAACTGAGCATTGATAAGGTTTTCTTGGCCTCACCCAGTTGTTCTTGCATATGATTGACCCGAGCCAGACGACTTAATACTTGCCCTAATTCTAATTGGAGCCATTCAAAGATTTTAAGGTCTTCGTACCGATAATAAGAAAAGTTGCTGGGATTGCCTACCAGCAAAATAGCTGGAGCTTCGTTGCCCGAAATAATTGGTATACAAAGGGAGACGTTTTGTTTTCTCATCTCTTCTTGCATAGCTTCTGGCATTTCATCGGCCAAAATCAATTGTGTTTGAGTGGCGCAAAAGGTCGTAAGACTGGCGTCGGGAGATATTGCACCAAAAAATGTTTCATTTGAACGAAGGTTGTGTTCGCTATTAAATGAATCGCCATCCTTTTGAATCATTAATATTTTATAGTTGTTGGTCTTGATAACCTTTAAAAACAGGTGATCAAGCACATCTTTTAGCATAGAAAAGCTAATTGAGTTTTTAAGGTCAATTTCTGTTTCTGCTTTTACCTGATCGAAGTCATAACTATTTTTAACCAGGATTTTTTTGGCGCTGGGTAGGATCCATTTTAGCAACCTTGGATAGGCTTCAAGTATCAACGCTACAAACATAAGTAGCACAAGAACACCACCATTGGATTCAGTATGGTCACCAACAACTGAAGTAACTACAAAGTATAACCACACAAAGAAACCGAGCAATATGGCTTTGGTAAGACCAACGCTGAGCGCCAGTCGAAAATCCATCAGATTGTGTTGAATTGTCGAGTAGAACAAAAGCGAGACGAATACAACGTTGGTAATAACGCCAACGAATTTTGAGAGATAAAAACCAAGCCCGGTAGGCATGGAAAATAGAACTATTATCCCGCAGCTAAAACTAACTAGTAAGGTAATTAGCAACCACTTAAGTCGCTGTTTTTCTCTGCTTGGAGAGCTTTTGTAAGATGCGCAAACCAGGTAAATGGAGCCCGCAAAACACCAGATCAGATATCCAATAAAAATATAATACACTGCATCAAGGCGTGGTAAGTATCCACTGTCTGTCGGCGTTAGCTCGGAAGGGAAAAAAAACATATTGCTTAGCCATAAGGCAAAGCTTATGCAGCCGCCAGAAATAACAAAAAAATGTTTGAATTTTTTCGAGCGGCTGCCTACCAATCTCCAAGTAAGCAATGCAAAGCCAAAAGGAATGAAAAACATGCCTCCCCTGGTTATATGGAAGAGTATGTTTAACAGCTGTTCATTGGTGATTGAGGTTAAAAAGAAAAGCTCAAGCAACCAAATGCTCAATGATAATAATAAAAAGGCGAGAGACTTGGCTGCAGGGTTATCTTTTTTTGCGAAAGCTAACCCTGCCAGGCCCAGATCAAACAGTGCCGTAATTAAGTACTGGATCATTCTTTTCTACGATATCCACTTTGCTTTTGATAAAGTCCCTGCATTTCTTAACATCGCTGCAAATCATTAATACAGTCTTAAAGTTAAGGTGCGGGTACGCTTTTTCCTCTGATGCAAGCTTGCCGCCAAACATCTGGTAGAACTTGATGTGTTCGGTGCGAACGGCGACCACAATGTGCTCTGCATTTTGCCTTACGGCCTCTTCAACTGCTGACCCCAAGAGTAGAAATCGTGCCTGGATTCCTCCTCGTCTTTGAAATTGAGGGTCTATTACAAACTTGTTTGGTTCTAAAAACGTAGTGTCATAGCCAATAGCATTTTTGAGTTCCTTGCCAAAGCATTCCATGATTGGAATATCCAGGCCTTTAGCGGGATCATATACACAAGCTCTTATCGAGCCAACTACATTGCTTCTATGATAGGCAAGGAAGCATATACTATTAGGCTTTCCATCGTATTCATCAATAAACTTAAGCGACGAATTTTCCTTTATGTATCCTTCAGCGCTATAGCTTCTGTAGCGCATACCATACACACGGTCGAGCATGGGGCCTTTTGCAATAACACTATAGTAATCATTTTGTTGGATTGTTGGTTGGGTTTGGATAGCGGTATTTAACATGGGACACCTCTTTTTAGTTTGGGTTAAATTGCGTGAAAGTCGCACCAGACAAGAACTTGTAGATGTCTTAAGCGACAAAATGATATTTGTGTGGCGCCGAGTTTTTTGATTTGGCGTCAAACTCCATTATGCTTAAAAAATATGCGACCTAAAACAACACTTTTGTAACGGTTGCCTTTGATGCACGAATGGCGTCTAAGATCCTGACTTTCGTCAATTTTTGGAGTATGCATTTCTAACTATCATGCGTACGTTCATAATCGACAGATTAAGAAATAGTTATATGTTTGGGGGTATGATTGTTCAGGCTGGACAGATGCCCCAGGGGTTTTTAATAACATAGGTTTCGGATTCATTTGCAATGTCAGACATACAAACCGAGCAAAAAAATATAGAGAGTGTTGAAACCTTGTTTCATGACATTGCAACGCCATTGCTGGTTGCAAAAATGAAGGCCGAACTTTTGGCGGATCATTTGCCTTTGATTATTAAGGCCTTGGAGGAGTCGCCAGAGTTGTGTCATTCGCTTCCTGCTGGTGAAAAATTGCGTGAAGCATTAATGGCTGCGCCTGAAATTATGCTGTCGAATTTGAAGGTGGTCCAAAGGAAAATAAACTTATTGTCGGCTTCATTGGTACACCAAACCAATAACTTTTCGGCACATGAGCTGGAGTCTGATGGCTCCTCTGGCGGAAGTGGTGCGTCAGTTAGGTCCGCTGCGATTAAAACAATTCTGTTGGTGGATGATGAGCCTGTTCATCGCGATATAGGGGAGCGCTTGCTTACACCCAATTATGAGGTTGACTTCGCTAAAAATGGTCTGGAGGCGATCAGTATGTGCGAACAGAAACATTACGATCTAATTCTGATGGATTTACATATGCCTAAAATGAACGGTGAACAGGCCACTATCGCGCTGCGTCCCCGCATTAGTAATGAAACCATAATTATCGGTTTGACGAGTTTGCCTATTGGAGTGAATCGGTCCGGGTTATTGGCTATGGGGTTCACCGATTTTCTTGAAAAGCCGCTCTCACTAAAGAGTTTGCAAAAGCTATTGCGAACTCATTCACTTAATGCGTAACATCTCGCCAATTCTTTATTTAAACGACAGGGAGTGTCGAATTGGGGGTTTTAATCGTTCATGTGCATAAGAATTAAAAAGATATTGTCTTCCAAAAATCTCGGTTGGGCTGGTGCAGTTGTTGGTTCGCTATCCTCTTCACTGGTTTGGTCACAGCCTGCACCAGCGCTGGAAGAGGTTTTGGTAACTGCACAAATGCGAGAAGAGCAGGCACAGAATACCCCGTTGGCAATAGGTATATATAACAAAGCGATGCTCGATCAACAGGGCGCCAGTTCGCTGACTGCACTGGAAACGGCAATTCCTTCATTAAATTTTGGCAGTGGTGATAGAAGTTCGCGCGGAGAAATTACTATTCGTGGCGTAGGCGACTATGCACGAAATATTGGAACTAATGCACGCGTTGCGGTGTATGTCGATGGTGTGTTGGTAGGGCGTTCGCGCAGTTTCGATCAAAGCTTGCTGGATGCAGTCAGGGTGGAGGTTTTACGTGGTCCACAGGGGACGCTTGCTGGAACAAACGCTTTGGCTGGTTCAATTAATATTATCACGCAGCAGCCCGAGGAAACTTTTAAGGCTGGTGTGAATGTTAATGCGGGTAACTTTGATTTTTCCTCGCTTACAGGTTCTGTAAATATCCCCCTCACTGACAATTTATTTACCAGTCTCCTGCTAGGTACTACTGAGCAGGATGGGTATATCTACAATCAGACGCTTGATCAATATTTGCAAGGGGTGAATCGCGATACGGCAAAGCTGAAGTTGCGCTATTTGGGGGTTGAGCGTCTCACTCTGGATGTAGGTTTTGATTATCTGAAAGACGATAAAGATGCTACCAATTCCGAGGCGTTGGGGAATGGCTTATTTAATGGTTTTACACTGTCCCCTGAGCCACATAGAGTTGCACACAACGTGGATGAGTATGAGCGGCGTGAGTTAAAAGGTGCGACCATCAATGCTGTTTATGAGACACCAGACGCTTTCCAATGGACCTCTATTACCGGTATTCGCGATAACGCATTTAGTGAACTGAGCGAAGAGGACTATTCTCCGCTGGATGTTGCTATCAGTAAAATGGATGAGCAAAACGATCAGTTCAGTCAGGAAATTCGCTTGGCTTCACCTAAAAGTGAATCCTTCGATTATGTCCTGGGCTTATATTTTCTGGATCAGGATATATCCACCAACCGACAAGCTATTACCGGCGCTGTATTTCGCCCAATTCCCAATACCAGTACCAGAACGCCAGCTACTGCAGGGGTGGAATCTGCTTCACTTTACGCGCACGGCAATTATTACTTTGATTCACGCTGGAGCCTGACGGCGGGTGCGCGCTATGTTAATGAAACCAAAGATATTGATTATTCGAGCATTGATACGACGGGTTTGTCGCTCAATATTAATCATTTGCGCGATCAACAGACGTTTAACGAATGGTTACCCAAGATAGGGCTTAACTTTCAATATACTCCTGACGTGTTGTTTTATTCCAGCATTGCGCGCGGTTATAAAAGTGGTGGCTGGAACGCCGATTTCCTCTCTACTTTGGAAAATTTCCAGTTTGCCCCGGAATACGCAATTAATTATGAATTGGGTGCGAAGTCTGCATTTTTCGATCAGCGTCTGACCCTAAACGTTTCTGCATTTGTTGCCAAATTCGATGATTACCAGGTGTTCCAGTTTGTTCCCACCCAAAGCGGAGCCGGGACGATTTTGTCCCTGACTAACGCCGGTCAGGTCACCAGCCAGGGGGTCGAGTTGGATATTAACGCGCAACTGACCCGGCATCTCGTGTTGAGCCTGGGTACTGCGCTGACTCATGCAAAGTTCGATGAGTTTAAAAATGGGGGTGGTATAGGCATAGATTATGATCACAACTATTTACCCTATGCCCCCGAAAACAACTATTTTGTTGCACTCGATTACTCCCGGGCTGTCATGAAGCGGGCGGAGTTCTATGCTCATCTGGATTACGGCTATACCGATGATTACTTCTCCAATCCTAATAATACCGAGGCTAATGCAATCCCCAACCGCGATATTGTTAATGCTCGCCTGGGGCTAAAACTGGATACGACTTGGGATATATCCCTGTGGGTAAAAAACCTTACCGATGAAGTTGATTTGCGCCAAAAGTCAGTGTCGTTTCTTGGGGTTCCGCGCGGTGTTTACACCCCGCCGAGAACCTATGGCCTGGAAATTCGCTACGCATTTAACTAATTTTTTGACCATCTGATTTTTCCTTCTTCCTAACCCGGATTGGTTTTCCAATCCGGGTTTTTTGATTTTTCCTTGTTTATCAATTGGTTATTTTCTGTTTGAAAAGTGAGCTAAAAAAGTCTTGCAAATGGCTACTGTGTGGCGCATAGTATTTACTGTGTATTGCATAGTATGTGGAGCACAGTATGTCAGATGAACAGTTTGAGAAGCTCCGGCAGGAGTTGCGGCGCGGAATTTTGGTCCTGGCAGTGTTGGGATCTTTGCGGCAGCCGCATTACGGTTATTCCCTGCGCAAGAAATTGCAGGATGAGGGTTTGGATATTGATGAAGGAACGCTTTACCCATTGGTGCGTCGCTTGGCGGATCAGGGGTTATTAACCAGTGAATGGCAGCAAGGGGAAGGGCGTGAGCGCCGCTATTACCAATTATCCCCGGAGGGTGCAGGCTTGCTGGAAAGCCTGAGTACCGAATGGCTACAGTTAAACAATCACGTGAGCAAAATACTGGAGGCTGGAAATGGAACTGATTGATCGTTATATAAGTGCCGTAGCACAAGCATTACCGCAAAGCCGTCGCGATGAAATTACCCGTGAGCTGCGCGCAAATATCCTCGATAAACTCGAAGCTATTGCAGAAGAGCAGGGCCGTGATGCCTCTGAGGAAGAGGTGTCCGCTGTGCTGAAAGAGCTTGGTCATCCACAAAAAGTGGCGGGAAGTTTTTTGACCGGTCAGCAACTGGTCAGTACCGAGCTATTTCCGTTTTATAAGCAAGCGCTGCATTACGGGCTGATCCTGGTGTTTATTCTCGCCCTGATTCAATTCGGGGTGCATTTTCTCAATAGTGGAGATTTGCGCATAGCGAATTTCATCTACGAGATTATTGGAAAAGCGCTGGTGATGTTTGCCTCGGTGACTGGCGTGTTTTACCTGTTGAGTAATCCGGTTGGTGGCAAACCCTATTTTGACCCCTATCAGTGTTGGGCACCGGAAAAGCTGCCGCCGGTAACGCGCGGCTGGCAACGAATCAGCGCCTGCGAGCAAAGTGTTGATTTTGCTTCAGACCTGTTTTTTCTGCTGCTACTGAATTACGCCCTGTGGATTCCATCGGGCCAACTGGCCAATTTGACTATCGCCTTCGCCGAACCGGTGCTGCAATGGATTCCAATTTTATCGGCAATCCTTATCGCCTCCTTGTTCTTCGGTCTATGGAAACTGATCTATCGCTATTGGACGATTCCGAGCTTACTCGTTGAGGCGGCCATCAATGTTGCCATCGCCATACCTTTATTGCTGGTCAGCCGCTTGTCGCCCATTGTGATTGATACTTCCAGTGCGAATGAACATTTGGAGATATTAAAAATTGGCAACGGAGTCATTAGCACGGGGTTGTTCTGGGTTGGGATTTGGTTGATCTTTATGGCTGGCTGGAGCCTGTATCGTGCCTGGCAATTGTCGCGCTAGGTAGCACTTAGAGGTAGCGTTTAGATGAAATAGCCTGCTAGAACAGATGAAAAACTAAAGTGGGACTGATTCTGTAATAACAGATGATAAGAATGTGATCTGGTTTGCGGTGTTCGGATGCCGCAAACCAGCCAAACCTAAAATAATTTCATCGATCCGGCCAAGCGAACGCCTGCTGTGGAAATTGGAGTGAAACTCTCACCATCGACTTAACTGTAACAACAGTTAATCGAGCAGAGAGAACCACTAATAAAAGCAATCCAATAACCATAAACAGGTATCACCATGAAAACTCCCTTGCGGTTATTAACACCGGGCA
>JAGKWY010000179.1 GCA_021151625.1 Gammaproteobacteria bacterium
TCCTCCTACCCTACTGGAGAAAGTGCTTGAGTCAGGCGAGTTGCATGTAGTTTCAAGCAATGGTCCTACTACTTATTATGAAGGCCCTAATGGCCTTACTGGATTCGAATATAGCCTGATCAAAGGCTTTGCGGATTCGCTCGGCCTGAAATTGGTGTTGGAAAACGACACCGACACTAATTCCATGCTGGATGGCGTGGTTGCAGGCCACTATCATTTTGCTGCAGCAGGTTTGACTGCACAGGAAAGCCGGGGCAAAACCCTGAGCTTTGCCGCGCCCTTTATGCAGCTGACCCAGCAGTTGGTGTACAACAGCCGCCAGCCGCAGCCTACCAGCATTAAAGACCTGGCCAACAAAGAGGTGCTAATCCTGGCTAGCGAATCGCACAGCGCGCGCGTTAAAGCGCTGCAGGCAACCTTTCCTGAGTTGCAATGGCGCGAAGTCGTTAATGCAGAAATGATTGATTTGCTGGAAATGGTAAACAAGGGTGAAGCAGACTACGCCATTATCGATTCCACCATCTATTCATTAAACCGCTACTCCTACCCCAAGGCAGAGCTGGCGTTCGATGTCAGTGACCCACAGCCGGTTGCCTGGGCATTTCCCCACAGCACCGACACTACGCTGTTTGACGCTGCCCAGGAGTACCTGCAATCGATTAAAGCGGATGGCACCCTTGCGCGTGTAACCGCTGAGTTTTTTGATCGTCATATAGAAGAAGTCACCAGTGGTGAAGCTATGGCTTTCACTTATCAACTGGAACAGCGCTTGCCCCAGTGGGAAGAGCATATGAAAAGCGCCGCGGCCGAATTTAATCTGGATTGGCAACTGCTGGCCGCAATTAGCTACCAGGAGTCCAACTGGCTACCTGATGCGGTATCCCACACCGGGGTTAAAGGGCTGATGATGCTCACCAAAAATACCGCACGCGCCATGGGGATTAGCGATCGCAAAGACCCCAAGCAAAGTATTTACGGCGGTGCCAAATACCTGAGCATTTTGTTTGAGAAGTTACCCAAGCGTATTACCGGCGAAGACAGATTCAATATGGCTCTCGCCGCTTACAATCAGGGTTTGGGTCACATAGAAGATGCACGCGTGCTTACCCAGCGCATGGGTGGCAACCCCAGCAGTTGGGAAGATGTGCGCAAACACATGCCGCTGTTATCCAAATACCAGTATTACAGCCGCGCCAAACACGGTTATATGCGCGGTTGGGAACCGGTCAAGTTTGTTGATAACGTGCGCAACTACTACAAAATAATTGCCTGGCATCAGCAACAGGAAGAATTCCGTTTAGCAACGGCAAGCAATGTAAATCGTTTGTCAGCTAACACCATGAACAGTGAAGAAACCGATAAACAAAAAGAATTGGAAGCAGCCGGAAATACACACAAGCATTCACTGCTGTAATCTATTTAACCCTTTGATAAAAACAAAAGAGGCGCTCACAGTGAGCGCCTCTTTTTTTACTACTTATTTTTCCTTCTGATTTCCGCTATCAGGTTTTGCAATTTCACAATGTAAGATCAAGCTGATCTTGAAGCTGCACGTTCAGGATTCCGTTAGTGGTTACTTGTTGGAATCCTGAATGTGCTTACTAATTAATACCACTCTGTTAATGCAGAACCACTACTTCGTTTTGCGATAAATTAAACGTACCGCTACCACCGCTAACGTTAACCACATCAGTTCCTGCCACACTGGTGTAAGCAGCGTTAGCCAGGCACAAGTTAGGCACGGTGATTGTGGCTGCAGCTCCGCGATTTACTGCAATTACTGCGCAATCGCTACCCTCCTGACGCTGGAACACCAATACATCCGCTGTTGACCAACGCTCCGCATAGCTGCCACGTTGAATAGCGGCGCTGTTTTTACGCAGATTAGCCAGAGAACTGATTAAACTGAACGCCGGTGTTGTTTGGCTAAATGAAGGCTGTTGTTCGCGGTTAAAGGGATCATGGCCAACTTGTCCATCACCATTGGCAGTAAACCAGGTAGAGTTTTGCTCAGTGCCGTAGTAAATCGTTGGAACACCGGGCAAAGTCATCACCAGGGCCATACCCAGGTTTTGACGCGCATCGGCAAAACTTTTGCTCATACCTTTGCCTGCACCGCGATTGGTATTACCGGTAGTTTGCAAATACACGCTGGTGCGTGTTGCGTCGTGGTTATCGAGGAAAATGGCTTGCTGGTCTTCAAAATTATTCATCGCACCTGCACGCGAATTAACATGGCTGCTAAGGCTGGTCATTGTGATATTACCCGCAATCGCATTTTCAATGGCATCGCGCAATTTGAAATCCAGTAATTCAGAACCACGGCGTTCATTGAGGAAACTCATCGATAATGCATCGCCCGCACCTGCACTATACCATTCACCAAAAATATAAGTGTCAGCTTTTTTCGCGCGCACCGCAGCAGAGAAACGATTAATAAACGATGGTTCAATGTGTTTAATCGCATCGATACGGAATGCATCCACGCCGTGGTCCATCCACTTGAGTGCTGCATCAATTAAATATTGATCGGCAATAGAATTACCGCTGGTGCCGTGATTAAAATCGGTGAGGTTAAATAAACTTTTATTACGGAATGACCAGGGATCATCCCACTCGCCGTTACAGGTGGTTGCAGGGTTGGTATCGCCACAATCGGAAATTGCGCCGTTAGCGTGATACCAGGTACCTTTACCACTGGCGAAGTCAGTCAGGAAAGCACCTTCTTTGTAGAGTGCGCCGAATTCGTATTGGTCATCCTGATTGGAATGGTTGAGTGCAATATCCAACACCAGTTTCATACCGCGCGCTTCCATTTGCACATTGAGCTCATCAACCAGCGCCCAATCACCCAAGTGTTCATCAACATTATAAAAATCGCGTGCCCAGTAACCGTGGTAGCCACCTTCGTTGCCGACATTAATGTTATCGACCAGTGGCGTTACCCAGATGGCAGAAACACCCAATGCTTGCAGATAATCCAGTTTGGAAATTAACCCGGCAATGTCACCGCCCCAGTATTTTTTCCACTCGCTTTGAGCACCGGAAGATTTCACTGTGGAGGTCGCTGCTGCATTGCTGCCATTATCATTCGCCGTACTGCCATTGGCGAAGCGATCTACAAACACAAAATACATAGTACGCGCGCGGAAATCGTCTGCTGTTGCAACACTGCTGGTCGTGCTGCTTGAGACCGCGCTTGAACTAATAGAGCTGGATGAAGCAACAGCACAATTCGCCGCAAGATTTGTCGTGGTGCTCACCAAACTGCGCGTGCTGGTGTTAATCACAATACGCGTCCAACCGCTGGCTGCCTGATCTGCAGCAGGGAAAGCATCGCCCCAGGCGCCATTGGGGTCCACTTTAAAACGCGGCCCGCCATTGGTATCGCCCGCGCTGAAATTGCGGCAAATTTCCAATTGATTGGCCCCTGCTGGAGTTACAAATAAATCGCCTTCCACCCAGGCATTGTGCGTACCGCGCAAATGGAACGGTGTTCCCGCAACACTGGAAGAACTGGCAGCAACCGAACTGGGGACGCTTGAACTTGTAACAGCGGTGCTGGTTGTTACAGAACTCGCGGCAGAGGCCGTTGAGCTGGATGTAACAGCCCCGCAATTAACAGCGAGATTTTGCTGGGTGCTAATGGCTTTAGAGCTCGCATTGAACGTAATTTTTACCCAGCCAGCTGCCACTGTGTAATCCCCTGCGGGGACTGCATCACTACCCCAACCACCGTTAGGGTCAATTTTAAAGCGCGGTCCGCCGGAAGCGTCACCACTCACAAAATTCTGGCAACTTTCATAAACATCCGTAGTGCCGACCTGGGTCATTAAGGTGCCTTCTGCCCAGCTATTAAAGGTACCGCGCAAGTGATAATTCACGCTGCTAGCTGCAGCAGTAATGCTCCAGTTTTTGGTGTCGGTAAAAAATTTAATATTCCAGGTGCCCTGCCCCACCGCAATATTGGAACCATTGCGGCCGCCCACACCATAATTTTCAGACCAGTCACCGTAGCGATCGAACTTGATACTGCCCGCCGCGGGAAACACCACATTGGTTAATTCCATGGTGTTGGTTCCGGCGGCATTCATTTGGGTTGCAACCCAATTATTATGCGTACCGCGCAAAAACCATTCGGCTTGCGCGCTTGCTGAGGTCATCAGCAAAAATGAGAGGAGGATGTGCTTGTGTTTCATAATGGTCTTTCCTTTATGCTTATGTTATTGGAACGACTATTTGATGAAATAAAACACACACACGCAAAGTGCTGCATACGTATTCAACTTTTCCACCCGATCTGAATACGTATGCAATTACCCGCAATAAAAATTCGCGCGCCACTGCAGATTCACTTTCACCCTTATAAACACCGGCTATACTGCTATAACATTAACTGCTAAGCACCTTAAGTAATGAGCTGTTTGATTTATAACATTCTGCTTAGAGC
>JAGKWY010000091.1 GCA_021151625.1 Gammaproteobacteria bacterium
TTAAACACGTGTTGTGATTACGCTTGTTTGCCGTTGCGCCATAAAGGCTGGTTTTATCGGAATCACTCCGCTTAAAAACTGAGCGGAGCCCCTGCATTAAAGGGGCGCCATGATACCCGTTTGGGCGGGGGTTGGGAACGTAAAAAACGTAAAAACCGGCGTTTTTTTGAGCGATAAAAACCGGCTTTTTTAGCGATTTCGGGTTGCAAAAAACTGTGATTTGGGGCAGTGACTATTACTGTTCGGTGAGGGGGTCGTAAAGATAGGTTTCGTAATCACGCGACAGGTGTTTAATCAGTGGATTTTCCATTTTTACCAGATTGCGTTTTTGCAGTTGGGCATCCGCAAGCCCCTGGTGATGGCGCTTATGCCAGAGTTTGTGAAAGGAGCCATCTTTGTAGGCCAGTTCCAGTCCGCGTTTAATGCGCGCAAGTACAGATTGATTGTCTTTGTGAGTAAAAAAGAATTTGGGCAGCGGGTAATAGAGTGCCATTTGGCTATCACTTTCCAGCCCCAGGCTACTTTCGTGTTGATGCTCATAGAGGTATTCCGAAGGGCCGCGACAGAAAAAATCGACCCGACCAGCTTTGGTCATGCGAAATAAATTGACCACGCTATTGGCTTCAATCACTTGCAAGTGGTTGTGGCGCAAGATCTTGGTATCTGCCCAGCCTATTCCTGTACCAAAGGTGTACTGTTTAAGTTGCTCGGTGCGTGTGATGTTGCTGACTTTGGGTTTTAGTTCATCGCGCATAAAACAAATGCGAAAACTGAGTGCACCGCGGTCGAGTGGGAAGGGGATATAGGCGAGCTTTTCCTGATCGGCCAGGTCGTCCTCATAGCTCATCTGTAATATCAGGTTGGGGTAGATGTTGTTGTGCATCGCGGCAATGGTGCGGGCGCGGTTCATCGGCGGTATGCCGCGCAACTCATAGGGGCCGTATTCAGCCAGGGTTTTGTCCAATGCCAGTTGCAATGCTTCCACTTCGTAGAGTACTCGCTCGTCGCTGGTGATTTCGGGAAGCTTATGGGTGATGATCAACGGCGAAGCGGGTGATGTAACTGGTGTGTCTTCAGCGAAAGCAAGGATGGAAAGTACAAGGCATGCCAAGCCCATAGGGTAGCTAACCCACACTGGGGAGGTGCTCCTTGTTACGGTAATTGGATCGCCGGTAATGCCCTTGTCCATGACCTGATGCTCTTCTACTCATCGCCATTTGGCGCGCCAGTCTTCTTGTTTTGAGTATGGCTGACTTTGCCTAGTGGCGCGGAATATATATGTGGTAATTCACTGCGGTTTCGCCCGGGTCAACCAGATCCAGAGTCAAGTGTACTGGTTGCTTTTGTGGCATATGGCTGCTGCCAGCGGCTTCTCCGCCCAGGTATTCCCTGGGTGGGAAGCGGCGCGAAGCTACTTCATTTTCATCGATATCGGTAAATACCAGTACCAGGTCAGGGTAGGGTTGGTCAAAAGGGGCGTTGTTCATAATCATGACGTCAACGGCCAGGGCCCCCTGGGTTTCCGGGTGCTCCCGCACTACCAGATTAAAAGCGCTTATTTGGCTGGTATCTACCAGGGCGGGAACCTGGCAATTGAGGTATGGACACAGGAATAAATAGGCCGTGCGATAGGGTTCAACACGGCTGAAGTAGTCAAACTTGAACCAGCCCAGTTGTGCGATCAGGCCAATCAGTGCCAGCAGGCTCAAGGTGGGCCAGAGTTTACGCTGGTACCAGCGGCGCATGCGTTTGGCAGTAAATTCTATCGGTGCGGGAATGATATTCATCAACAAGGCGGTGCGAGAACCGTCATAAGCGCGAATTTTCGGCTGGGTTTTAACCTGGCGTTTGCCGGATTCGTCACTGGGAGTATTTTCAGGTGTTTCAAAGATGCTGGGATCAAGTGGGCTTTCGGCGGGGGTCGCCAAAGGTTGTTTAAAGCCGGAGTGATCCGGGATGTTGGCCAGTTCATCGCTCAGAATAAAGTCATCTTCATCCCGAGCGTTGCCTGCATAGATCGCGCTTTCTGACTCTTTTGTTTGGGGGGCATCTTCCTGGTCGGCAATCAAACTAAATACCAGTCCAGGACGGCTAGTTGCAGTTGGTGCTTGCCCCGTGGCAACTGGCGGCGCTTCAGGTGTGCGCTCGGTTGCATACAGGTCTTCCGGATCATGCTCTTCCATGTTTTTCGGAGAGACTGGATTGCGTTGCGCTACGAATTTAGGTGTATCGTCATCTTCGTCTTCAATCAACATTTCCGCCCAGGATTCGTCGGCACCATGCAGGTCGTCCTTGTCATTATGTGAATTGCGAATCTTGCGCTCGAACAGGGAAACCTCGGCCTTGGGTGTGGCATCTATCTCCATAAAACCATCAAACTCATAGCTCCTGGTTTCCGATTTTGTCTCTTCCATGTCATCGCTGATGAGAATGTCATCCCCTTGAGTCAGGGAGGATTTATCCAGTACGCGCACCACTGGTTTTTGCGGTTCAGGTTTTGCACTGGGTTTGGCTGGTGCAATGTTGGGTGCTGGAGGTGTGATTGGCAGGGGCTTAATACTGCTCAATATGGCTAGCTGCTCAGGTCTGTTTGTAGGCGCTGCTGCAGGTGCGGACTTGGTTGATGGTGATGTGGCGGGTTTGGGGTCGGTCGCCTGTATTTTGGGGGTGCTGCCAGTAATATCGCTTTTGACTTTGGTTGCCTGGTGTTCTGCTGCCGGGCCTTTTGCTGATTGCACCGGTTGTGGTGCTGGTTGATGAGCATCTTGCGGAGTAGGGGGTGTTGGCGTGGCAGCTGGAGCAACCAGGTAATCCACAGCTTTAAATACATTCAGGCAGGAACCGCAACGCACCGCGCCCTTGGCAGATTGCAATTGCGTCTGCGTAATGCGAAAAGCCGTTCCGCACTTGGGGCAGCGGGTAATCTGTTGGTTGCTGGCAGAAGTCATACATCAAGGCCCTTAAAAAACTGCTTCAACTTATTATTGAGACCTGCCAGTGTAACCAGCGTGAGACGCGCGGTAAATTCCGGCGACAGCCGGTCAGGCTTGTCTCCGTCAGCAATGCCAACTGTCTCACTGTTATCTGGCTTCATCAACCGGCTCCCTGGGGCAATCCGGCGGCAAATAAACCGGCATTACATCAGCGGGCAAATTGTTGCGCTTGGCGTTTTCAGTGGTGGCAAGCAGAGCCTGGGGATCTATATCTACGCCGATAACTTTTTGGGCTCCGAGCAACAGGGTAGCTATGCCGAGAATGCCTGAGCCGCAGCCATAATCGACCACTTCCAGTCCGGTGAAGTCTTGCTGGTCAATCCATTGCATACACAGGAACGTGGTGGGGTGAGTGCCGGTGCCAAATGCCAGGCCCGGGTCGAGCATCAGGTTCACCTTGTCCGGCTCTGGTGGCTGTTGCCAACTGGGGCAAATCCACAGGCGCTCACCGCAGCGAATCGCATGGTAATTGGCCATCCACTCGCGCTCCCAATCCTTATCTTCCAGCTGCTCCCAATAGTGCTCTGGCAGTGGATTGCCGAAACGGCGCTCTGCCAGGCTAATGGTTTTGGCGGTGTCGATTTCCGCATCAAACAGGCCGGTCATTTTCACGCTGTCCCACAATGGGGTTTCGCCCAGCCCGGGTTCGAGAATGGGTTGGTCAGCGTTATCCTGCAGGGTCACAGAGGCAGCACCGCAGGCGAGCAGTGAGTCTTCAAGTGAGCTGACATAGCGGCGAGAGGTGATAATTTTCAGTTGCAGCCAAGGCATAAAATATATTCTTGATATTGATGTGTAGGGGCGCCAATTCTCACGTGGGATGGTATTGCGCCCAAAAAAATCTTGCGCCCATCATAAAGATTCTGCGCAAATTTGTATTTCATAATTTATTTGTATTCTGAAATGTAAAAGGGCGCGATAAATCGCGCCCCTACAGATCGGAAACTCTCAGTTTTATTCGGCGAGTTTCTTTTCCAAATAATGGATGTTCACACCACCTTTGCGGAAAGCTTCATCGCGCACCAGCATTTGCTGCAGCGGAATATTGGTGCGAATGCCGTCCACAATGGTTTCATCCAGCGCGTTGCGCATACGATTCAAAGCGATTTCGCGGGTATCACCGTAGGTGATAATTTTAGCGATCATTGAATCGTAATTCGGCGGCACTGTGTAGCCATTGTAGAGGTGTGAATCAACACGCACACCCAAACCGCCGGGGGCGTGGAAACCTTTTACCAGGCCGGGGCAGGGCATAAAGGTTTTTGGATCTTCCGCATTGATGCGGCACTCAAAAGAGTGGCCTTTAATCACAATGTCAGATTGCTTGATGGACAGCGGCAAACCGGAACAAACGCGAATTTGCTCTTTGATCAAATCGATGCCGGTTACCATTTCCGATACCGGATGCTCCACCTGAATACGGGTGTTCATCTCGATAAAGTAAAAGCGGCCATCTTCGTACAAAAACTCAAAAGTACCCGCGCCTCTGTACTTGATATCGATACAGGCTTTTACGCAAGCGGCGTAAGTTGCTTCGCGCACTTCTTGTGGAATGCCGGGAGCCGGAGCTTCTTCCAGTACTTTTTGGTGGCGGCGTTGCAGGGAGCAATCGCGATCACCTAAATGGATTGCGCTGCCTTGGCCGTCAGACAGAATTTGCACTTCCACGTGACGCGGGTTCTGCAGGAATTTTTCCATGTACACAGTGCCATCACCAAATGCTGCTTTGGCTTCGCCCTGAGTCACGCGGATTGAGCTGATAAGTGCTGCTTCGGTGTGCACTACACGCATACCGCGACCACCACCACCAGCGGCGGCTTTGATAATGATTGGGTAGCCGATCCGCTTGGCGATTTTATGGCACTCTTCTTCATCATCAGGCAGGGGGCCATCGGAGCCGGGAACAGTGGGAACGCCCGCTTTTTTCATGGCTTTAATGGCTTCCACCTTGTCGCCCATCATACGGATTACATCCGGATCCGGGCCGATAAAGGTAAAGCCACTTTTTTGCACACGCTCGGCAAAATCAGCATTTTCCGCAAGGAAGCCGTAGCCTGGGTGAACCGCCTGAGCATCAGTAATTTCCATGGCCGCAATAATTGCTGGCACATTCAAATAACTTTTGGGTGACGGGTTAGGCCCGATACATACCGACTCGTCGGCCAGACGCACGTGTTTTAAATCGCGGTCGATTTGCGAGTGGACGGCAACAGTTTTGATGCCCATCTCCTTGCAGGCGCGCAATACTCGCAACGCAATTTCGCCACGGTTGGCGATCAGAATTTTATCAAACATGGACCGAATCCTCTGTTGGGTAGCGGTTAAACGATCGTTACCAGAGGTTGGTCGAATTCAACGGGATTGCCTTCTTCTACCAGGATGGCCTCAATCACGCCGGCTTTGTCGGCTTCGATTTGGTTCATCATCTTCATGGCTTCAATGATGCAGATGACATCGCCCACTTTTACTGATTTACCTACTTCGATGAATGCGGGTGAGCCTGGGCTTGGCGAACGGTAGAAGGTGCCTACCATTGGTGATTTCACTACGTGCCCGGAAGAGGTTGGTGCGGCAGCAGCAGGTGCGGCTGCTGGAGCTGCGGCAACGGGTGCAGCAGCAACAGGAGCGGCGGCTGGTGCTGCAAATGCTGGTGCCGGTGCGCTGAAGTATTGGGTGGTGCCGCTATTACGGGCGATACGTACAGATTCTTCGCCTTCTTTGATTTCCAGCTCACCGATGTTGGATTCCTCCAGCAGCTCGATCAGTTTTTTAATTTTGCGAATATCCATGGTGTCCTCTCTGGCAACAAGTTGTTGTAGTTGGTTTGGTCAGACCAAAAGGTTTAAGGGAAAGCTATTTCACAAGTTTTAGCGCGGCTTGCAGGGCCAGTTCATAGCTGGTGGCGCCAAAGCCGCAGATGACGCCCTGGGCGACATCGGAAAAATACGAATGATGGCGAAAGGCTTCGCGCTTGTGCACATTGGATAAGTGCACTTCGATAAACGGAATATCAACACCCAGTAATGCATCGCGCAGGGCCACACTGGTGTGGGTAAAGGCGGCGGGATTGATAATGATGAAATCCACACCTTCTTTGCGCGCATCGTGGATGCGGTCAATCAACTCATATTCGGCATTGCTTTGCAGGGTTTGCAAATGGTGGCCGGCATTTTGGGCGATCTGGGTCAGGTTGCGGTTGATATCGTCAAGGGTGGTAGCACCATAGATTCCTGGTTCGCGCAGCCCTAACAGGTTCAGGTTGGGGCCGTGTAGTACCAAAATGGTTGCCATTGACAATGTTCCTAGGGTGATTTTCTGCTTTATGCGGCGATTTTGGTCAATTGGCAGCGAATTGTTGCAATTTGATTAAACCGCCCATCCGGGAATTCAAAGTGAGGGGGAGTTTGCCGCAAAAAAATGGATCTGTCCACGATGACTGCGAAATTTTATTCAGATGGGCGAAAATCGCCGCAAGATTGCAGAAGTTAGTCTTGGAAGCAGTAATAATTTGGCTTGAAATAGCTGTTTTAGCGGATTATCCCTGCATCTTGTCGCCTTGTTAGCGACAAGATTAGGGAAGTTGCGATAAAAAGTCGCGATATGTGAGTATTTTCGCCAATCTTCGGTGAAATGCTATTCTGTTTGCCCTTTTAATTGGCGTGTAATCAGGTCTGGCGTTAAAAGTTGCGGTAACACATCGGCCTTTCCGGCGCGATTTGCCGGGAACCAAAGGTATAGGGGCACGCCACTGCGGCCATATTCTTGCAAAAGTTCGGTGATTTTCGGATCGGTATTGGTCCAGTCACCTTTTAATGTCGCCACATTCAGCTCATCAAATACTTTTTCTACCGCCTGTGTGTGGAGGGCGACTCGTTCATTAGCCAGGCAGGTCAGGCACCAATCAGCAGTCAGGTTGATAAACACCGGGCGTCCCTGTGCGCGCAGTTCGCTGAGTAATTCAGGGCTATAGGCTTGCCAGCGGCCAGCGGTTTGTTGGGTTTTCTCTGATGTTGCAGGTGTTTGCCATATAAGGCTGAGTGCAATTAGCCAGCTGGTAGCAATCAACAGACTGCGCAGTAGCTGCCAGAATCCCGCCGCTTGTTTTCCCCACAACCAACAGGCAAACGCAATCAATACTGCGCCTGTTATCAATGTGGCCATGCCCGTAACGCTGGTCTGGCGGCCATAAACCCACAGCAGCCATATGGCGCTCAGGTAGAGCGGGAAGGCCAGGAGCTGTTTGAGGTTATCCATCCAGGCGCCTGGCTTGGGCAGGCGATTAGCGAGTGCAGGTAAATAGCAGAGCAGTAACAGCGGCAGAGCCATGCCAAAACCCAGGGCGGCAAATATGGTGATGCACACATAAGCGGGTTGAGTCAGGGCAAAGCCCAGCGCAGTTCCCATAAACGGAGCGGTACAGGGGCTGGCAACTACTGCAGCGAGTACGCCGGTGAAGAAGGAGCCACTTAGTCCGGACTTTTGCGTCAGGTTTTGCCCTGCACCCATCAGGCTGCCGCCAAAATGAATTAATCCGGACATGCTCAAGCCCATCACAAAAAACAAATAGGCAAGGGCGGCAATCAGACCGGGCGATTGCAACTGAAAGCCCCAGCCAATCGCTTCGCCACCTTTTCTGGCGAGCAGCAGGGCAATCGCAAAGCCAACAAAGCAGGCCACAATCCCCAGGGTGTAAACCCAGCCGTGAATCGCCAGGCGCGCACGATCAGCAGCTGCCAGGCTCATCACCTTAATAGAAAGCACCGGAAAGACGCAGGGCATCAGATTCAGGATGATGCCGCCCAGCAACGCAAAAATAACGGCTTGGAGTAGCCAGGTGGATGCTGTTGGGGGGCTGGAAGTTGCAGGATTGGATATCGTTAAATCACTAGTGGCCGGTGTATTGGTAGTTTCACCGGGTGTTGGTGTGGCTGCCACGTTAGATTGTTCAACCACCAGCGCATTGGCAGGATCAATTGCCAGGCTTTTCTTTTGTGGCGGATAACAAAGGCCTGCATCGGCACAGCCCTGAAACTCCAGCTTAAGCACAAAAGGTTTATCGATTCCGACCAGGTCAAAACTGGCGCTGACCTCATGGTAGTGCACCATAGTTTCGCGCTCGAATAGCTCGTCATACTTCATTTTGCCCAGTGTGTAGCTGGGGCTAAGAGTGATGCCTTCGTCCGCCTTGAATTTGAAGCGCTCCTCATAGAGGTAGTAGCCATCGGCGATAGTCCAATGCAGCAAGAGCTTGCCCTGCTCAATGGAAAAGGCTGGAATAAATGCCTGACCTACCGGCAGAAACTCATCTTGCGCGGCGATTTTATTGTCCAGCGATACCGGGGACTGGTTGAAACTCTGGTTTTTGGGCGCGAAAGGGTCATCGGCTGCATTGGCACAAAGGCATGCAACCAGCAGCCAGGATTGCAGCGAGAGGGAAATCAGGCGTGAAAGCATAGTCGGTTTCTTTAGAGTAATGATGGTTTCCGGGTGTCTGCGAGGCAGAGTTACAGTAACATACGCGACCCTATGGACACTGGGCAATGGCTATCATTCCCTGACACCTTTCTGGATGAATAAGAAGAAAACTCCACCTTCACCACCGCCTGCGCCGGTAGTGCAAGCGCCTGCGCCGCTCACCAAAGAGCAGCAGGTGGTAAAAATGTTGATTCTTAATGGCGAATACACCCTGTCACAAAATATGTTGCTAACGCCGAAAAATGACAATGCCTACGACTATTTTCGCGCGGCGCTCAAGCTGGACCCGAACAACCAACGTGCAAAAGGTGGCTTGCAGGGAATCGTCATGCGCTATGTGGATCTCGCACGCCAGGCCGCTGCGCGTGGCAATTATTCGCAGGCAACAACCATGCTGAATAATGCGCGTATTGTTGACCCGGCGAATCTGCTGATCAAAGAAGTTTCCGATGGTATCAGTGAGCAAATTAAATCAGCACCGCCGGTAGAGCCTTATCGCGGCGGTGCACATGAGTTCCTGCTGGATGCCAGTTTGGTAGGAAAAGATGACCCAAAAATTCTTGCGCGAATTGCCGAGGTAACTAACAAAGTTAAAGAGACCAATAGTTTGGCCATGATTATCGCGCGCACAGATATTGAAGGTCGCTGGATCTACCAAAAAATGCGTGATGCCGCGCCCGGTTACAGGGTCCGTGGTGATATCAAACTTGGCAGTCCGGTGCGCATTGTGTTGGAGCCTGTCGCGCAATAATTTTTTTGCCGCCAGGGCAAAGCGCTGTACTTTTTTAGTAAAGTTATTTTATTTAATAAAGTTATTTTAATAATGCAAAGGAACTAGGGATGAAAAAAGCAATGCAATTAGCTGTACTAATGGCTGGTGCGGCAACAGTACAATTATCGGCAGCACAAGAGGCTTTGGGTAATCAGTATTGGATGGAGCTTGGTGTGGGTGGTGATTTCACTTCGCTGCAAATGAAAACAGCAAGGGATGATAAGGGCTGGGCGCTGGGATATTTTGCCTACGATGAATTTGAATTCCTTAATGGTGATCGCGCTTTAACGAAGGATGGTCGCGATATTATTGATGACGAAATGAGCGAGTACAGTTTGTTGCGGATCTATCGTCATCAAAATCGCTGGTTTGCGTCGGATTTGGGGGTAGGGCTTGGTCATATTGAGGGCTATAAAGCAGAATCCTGTACGCAGACAACATCAGAAAATTTATTTTGGGGAAGTGTTACAACTGATTATTGCGATAAGGTCAGAGTGAAAGGATTATCGCTGCCTGTAGAAGCCAATTTTATCTTTGGGCGCTACCTGGGGATTGGCGTAAAACTGCGCGCAACCTTTGCAGAAGATTTCAATAGTGCATCCGCAGGCATTACTATTCCTTTGGGAACTTTCACCAAACGTTAAATTTTTGTGAGCAATTCAATCCATATTGCTACCAGAAAATATAAACCAATACCAAATGCGAGTGACCTCACTAGCACCTGATTAATGGTTATGTGCACAAGGGTGTGAATGTACCTTGAAATAACAAATCCCCATGCATTAAAGGTGAGCGGGTCACTCGTATAGCTCAAACTAAAAGCAAGAACGCAGGCCGCAACAAAAATAGGCGGGAGTTGGAATAAGTTGTTCAGGTTGTTCGTTGTTTTGGTGACGTATCCTGGCTCTTTGCTAATGTTAAATGTTTCATAATGAGACAGTTTTAACTCGCCAAATTTAACTGCCCACATACGACACACAAAAGCCACGACAAACATAGATGCCATTAAAATAAGTAATAGCGCTAATGGTTCCTTCATCGTTTGGTTCTCACATCGCTGGTTATTCAGAAGTTGCACTATAA
The DNA here is from genome assembly GCA_021151625.1 of Gammaproteobacteria bacterium. GTDB lineage: Bacteria > Pseudomonadota > Gammaproteobacteria > Pseudomonadales > Cellvibrionaceae > Cellvibrio. Next base: position 10,324 of record JAGKWY010000091.1, read on the forward strand.
ATCGCTACGCACCTGTTTTGCCATATCAGATTCTAATCCTGAAATCGGTTGATGTTATCAGCTGCGGGTTTATAGGATGCCTGAATCCCCCGGTTTTTTTTGTTATGCTTTGCGCCTGTTTTTGGGGCTGGCCAGCTTATGCGTATTCTCTATTCCTGTGTTTTTTACCTGTTGCTACCGTTTATTTTATTACGCCTCTTGTGGCGTTCCTTTGCGGCGCCTGCTTATGCGCGGCGTTGGGCTGAGCGGTTTGGCTTTTTTCCGTATTTGCGTACCACTAAAAAGGTGGTGTGGCTGCATACGGTGTCGGTAGGGGAGTTTTTAGCGGCTCTGCCGATGATTCGCCGGTTGCTGGCTGATGAGTCTTTGCAGTTGGTGATTACCACTACCACCCCCACAGGGTCCGAGCGGGTGAAGGCGACCCTGGGCGATGCAGTGTTTCATGTCTATGCACCCTACGATGTGCCTGATGCCCTGGCCCGCTTTTTTGCGCGCATCAACCCTACCATTTATCTGGTGATGGAAACCGAGTTGTGGCCCAACACCCTGGCTGCTTGTGCGCGCCGAAAAATCCCCGCGATATTAATTAACGGGCGTTTGTCTGAACGTTCAGCGCGCGGCTATGCGCGTTTTGCTGCGCTCACATCGCCTATGCTAAATAATCTGTCATTGGCCCTGATCCAAAATGCAGCTGATGCCGCGCGTTTTTCACAGCTTGGGTTACCCGAAGCCAAAGTGTGTGTAACAGGTAATATCAAATTTGATTTAACACTCACAGATGAGCTGCGCGCGCGCGCGACTGAGTTGAAAGCGAAGCTAGCTGTGGCAGGTGAGCGACTGGTATGGATTGCTGCCAGTACCCATCAAGGTGAAGATGAAATTATTCTCGACGCTTTTTCTGCGGTGCGAAAAAAATTAGCTGATTGCGGGCAGTCGCTATTATTGATTTTGGTTCCGCGTCACCCGGAGCGGTTCGAACGGGTAGGGCAGTTGTGTGAAGCGCGTGGTTTTACAGTTTTGCGCCGCAGTCGCGCGGAGATTTCAGCGGACATGGATATTCTGCTGGGCGATACCATGGGCGAGTTAATGTTGTTGTTTGGTGCGAGCGATATGGCTTTTGTGGGTGGTAGTCTGGTGCCCAATGGCGGGCATAATTTTATTGAACCTGCTGCCTGGGGCTTGCCCTTGTTCAGTGGCGAGCACCTGTTTAATTTTGCCGAAGTGTCAAGTTTGTTAGCGGCAGCTGATGCACTGGATATCGCACACAATGCTGATGAGTTAACCACTATTATTCATGGTTTTTGTGCGAGCGAGGAATTGCGTAAACATAAAGGCCAAAATGCGTTGCGTGTGGCAATGGAGAATCGTGGCGCACTGGATAAAACGCTGGCGCAAATCAACGCCATATTGAAATAAAATATTGTTACATTTAAAAACAAAAAACGCCGGGGCAATAACTGCCCCGGCGTTTTTATTTCAACGTTTAATAAATTCGCGCAGAAACTGTCAATTAATAAAAGCTACCCATTAATAATTGGTAATTCCCGAGCTGGTGCAGCTGGCCCACTTGCCAATGCAAATAGAACCGGCGTTACGTAAACGGCTATTGGTAATTTTCGCGGTGCTGGTAGAACTGTCAGTACGGAAAATTCCTTCACCCATATTGGAAATTTGACAACGGTCCACACTGACTGCAATTTTGAAAGTGGTGCCACCATTTTGACGGAGGAATTTACCCATGCTGTCTACCACGCAATTGGAAACGTTGAGTGTAGATGCGGCATTCACCTGGATAAATTTATCCGAACCGGCGTAGCCAGAAATATTTTTCACATTTACTGTGCCGGAGGATTTAATGGTCATTGCATCCTCACCTACATTCGTCCAGCGAATATTGTCGATGGTGCCACCGTTGTAAAAATGAATGCCGTCGGCCGCGTTATTGCCAAAGACAACATTTTTCAAGGTTGCACCATTTTCTACGCGGAATACAGGTTTTTGGCCTTCGCTTTGGCTGCCGTCACCCAGTGCACTGGTCGCATTAAATACTTTACAGCCACCGTCATAAGTACCACTGGAAACAATAATGGTTGAACTTACATTCACAGTGCTACCGCCAGATCCGCAGGTTGCGCCGGTAATGCTGCCGCTCGAGCCACCACCTCCGCCGCTACTGCTGGTACTGCCAGACGATGAGGCTGGAGTAGAAGACGTTGTGCCGCCAGAGCCAGATTTTGGAATCGAGCATTCTTTTACTGACTTGGAGGGATTTGGGTCAGAACCGAAGGTGGCAACGCTACAGCTAAAACTGCCGCTTAAAATTTTGTAAACAAATTTATCGGCAGCACCAAAGGCAACATTGGTAGCACTGCTCACAGAGCAGGTTTCGCCAACTTTACAAATGGTGACATAACCTTCGGGGCGGTTAGATGCAGAAAATGCGCTGGCAGCGCAACCGAGTAACGCAGTGGTGATAAATAATTTTTTTAGCATGATTACAATCTCGTCAAGTTATTAGGAAAGATAAAAAGACGGATTGACCGAAACAAATAAGTCTGAATCTTCAGGGGAATTACCGCTTTCCAGAAATACAGGTACAGACTTTTTTATAGTTATTAGTGCTCTTGGTACTGCGAAAAGCAAAATAACTATACGGATTTTTTACTGGAATGAAATTTTTTTATCAGACAATTATTGTTTTTGTGACCTGGTGTGCGCTACTGCAATGATTTGAGTGTCATTGCAGTGGTGCAGGTTTTTATATTTTCATTGGTTAAAAAATGGTTTCCAATTTATACGCGATTGCGTGATAACTGCAGAATTTTTTAGAAGCATTTTCGCGTTTTTGTTGTGAATCAGTGCCTGGTATTCCTGAGTGCCATCGCCATTATCCCAGCTTGACCAACTCATCCAATAAGCCATGTCTGGATATTTTTGTTGTAGCTGCTGACTATAACGCTGAGTGTCCAGCGCGCCGTTACGACTGAGTTTACCGCCAGCAACCGGACCAAATTCGGCCATAGCTATAGGTTTGTTGAATTGCAGATAGGTGTTGTAATCGCGGATGTTTAATTCGTCGTTATAAGCGGTGCCCGCTACGACATCTACATAGTTTTCTCCCGGATAACGCCACTCAATCGGCTTGATAAAATGCCGCTCCATCAAGGTTGGCCCTTGGTTGGGTGAATAGACCCACAATAAATTATTCAATTGTTTTTCTACGGTGAAGTAGCGATACATATCAATCCATAAATTTATATAGGGTTGAGGATCTTTCGGTGCGCTGCTAATTCCCCACCAGAACCAGTCGCCATTCATTTCTTGCAGGGGACGCCACAACACAACCACGCCGGCTTGTTGTAATTCATTGAGTGCAGCAGCAATGCGATCCAGTTTGCGATGCCAGATTTTATACATGGGGGATTGCGGATTAGTGAGCTGGGTTAAATCCACCTTGCTCATATCGCCGCCTTTGGTGCGCGTGTGACTCCAAATTCCCGGGTTATTATCGATATCCATTTCATCATTCCACCAGGGATTATGTGGAGCCCAGTTGATGCTAACCAAACCACCGGCGTTCCAGTAACTAATTAAAACCTTATTGACCGCCGATAATTGCGCAGGCGTGGCGATTTTATCGTGCTCATAATCAACACCAATTATTCCCGGCGCTTCGCCCGTTGCTGTTTGCAAGCTGAGAATCAGCGGCGCGTATCCTGTTAATCCTTCCGTGTTGAGAATATCGCTGCTGTGTCCCGCGTTCTGCCCGGCGATAATACCGGGAATGGAATTGTTGCTGAGTGCAGCTAGGTAAGCTTGTACAGCCTGCGCGGATTTACTGGCGTTGGCGTTGCTGGTTTTATCAGTGGCACTGGCATGAGCTGAGCAGTTAAATACAACGGCGATGAGGGTAAATACGAATTGTAAAAAGCGGTGTTTGTACATGGGCAACTCCATTCAGCTAAATTTATTATTAATACGCGAACGGGTAAAAATTTTTGAATTAAATTCCGACAATTATTAGAGCAAGTTGCAACAATTAAAACCAATACCTGTTAACCAATAAAAATGCCGGGAACTCGCCCGGCATTTTTATTGGTTAACAGGTATTGGTTTGAAAATTAATGGTTAGATCAATTTTCGTATTTGCTGCGGCTTACCAGCGAGTCATCCAGCAGCCATTTATCAATTTCCTGCACATCGGCCGGCGTCAACATGCCTGCCACTTCGCGCAGTTTGATGGTGTCAATCACGTAATCGTAAAGCGCATTGGAGTAATCGCGGCGCGCTTGATAGAGGTTGCGTTGCGCGAGCAATACTTCAACCAGGTTGCGCGTGCCCACTTCGTAACCGGATTGGGTTGCTTCCAAGGCAGATTGGTTGGAAACAATCGCTTGCTTGCGCGCTTGTACGGCGGCAACGTCAGTTTCTACCGATAAATGCAGGGCACGAGTGTTTTGAATCACATTGCGCTGGGTGCTGTTGTACAGCTCTTGCGCTTGAGTATATTGCGCATAAGCCTGACGGCTGCGGCCTGAAGTAGCTCCACCACTATAAATAGGCACTTCCAGTGCAATATTTACCGAGCTGCCATCTTTGGAAATGTCCATTGGATTACCGTCTGAGGTGCCGTCAGAATCGTTATCAGAATAGCCGAGGCTGGCGCCAACTTTGGGTAAATGGCCTGCTTTGTTGGCTTTGGCATTTTGCAGTGAAGCATCCGCTTGCAGCTTGGACGCTTTCAGGTTGTAGTTGTTTTTCAATGAGAACTCTACCCAGTCTGCACGTGAGGCCGGAGTCGGGTTTACCACCGGGAATTTGGCCGACAGCGGAGCTACCTTGTCTTCCGGTTTGCCGGTCAATACTTCCAGCGCTTCGTAGCTGATGCCCAGGTTGCCGCGTGCTTCCAGGGTGGAGGCGCGTGCACTATCGAAAGCGGCTTGTGCTTCATGCACTTCAGTAATTGCGGTCAGGCCCACTTCAAAACGTTGTTTCGTCTGCTCAAGCTGTTTGGCCAGGGCTTTTTCTTCAGCGATAGTTGCTTCCAGAGTTTCAATCGAGCGCAGTACATTGAAATAGGCTTCAGCCACGCGCACGATCAGGCTTTGCTGGTCAGCACCAAACACGGCTTCCGCCTGGTCGCTCAATTTGGTGCCTTGTTTGTAGGTGTACCACAGGGCCATATTGAACAAAGGTTGGGTGAGGGAGATGTCCCAGCCCTTACTATCCAGATCAGTCTTGGTAGTGTTATTGGTCAGGTTGTTGGTAGTTTCGGTATCGCTGTTACCAACGGAGTATCCCGCATTAATTTGCGGTAAAAGACCCGCACGGGCGATAGTTTTATTTTGTAATCCGGCTTCGTACTTGGCTTTATCGGCTTTTAATTGCGAATCATTTTGCAGGGCTAGTTCGTAAACATCGAACAGGCTGTTGGCACTTACAGTAAATGGGGTCAGTGAGAACAGACTGACGAGCAGGTAAAGCTTGGTCTTTTTCATAAAGGGGTTCCAAAGTCCAGAGTTTAAGAATTCCAGTTCGGCACCAGGATACTACCTGGCTATTTGCTAATCACTTCGTCGATCAGCAGGTTAAACACACAAATAAAGTACTGATTGTCAGGTTGCGTGGAGTGTAGCCGCTTGCCAGTGTTGGGTCGAGCGGTGAACGTAAGTTCATTGGTAGCAAGAGTAAAGTCCTGACGCCTCAGGGTGAAGTTACAAATGTAAGTCTCAACCTTACTTTACCTTTCTATACCCATTGGCCACACTCGGGCAGGAGCTGTCACACAAGGTTAGATGCGACTGCCCATCATATAGATTCACTTGTCCAAAAAATGTCAGGGGTTGTAACAGGTAAAAACAGTCAGGTTGACCTTTTGCCTGGCGCAAGGTTCATTGGGTTCGAATTTCGGTAAAAGAGGTTCGAGTTATTGCCAAATTGCGAATTTTTCGCATTGGTCTATAAATGTTTGATTGCGTCACACAGGGGGCAGCTCTTATCATGCGCGCCCATTTTGTGCATTTAATTTGACGAGTTCGTCTGCCCAGCACTGTTGCCGTGTTTTCCGAGCGAAGATTTGACTTATAACCTATTCCGCTCCCGGCAAGATATGTCCCTTTTCGTTTTGCTCTTTTTTTACTTTTAACCTTTATAACGGAGTTGCCATGTCTTCACTGGATATTGCCAAGCTCGACTTGATGTATGTCGGCATAATTATTTTCACTGGCCTGCTGGGCGGTGTTATCGCTAAGAAAATCAAAGTACCTGATATCGTCTTGTTTCTTCTTATAGGTATTGGTTTGGGGCCAACCATTGGTGGTTTACTGCACGTACCAGCGGACTCCACCATGAACCAATTAATCCTGACTATCGGTGCTTGTTATCTGCTATTTGAAGGCGGAGCGACTTTGCGTTTCGCGGTCTTGAAAGAAATCTGGATCACTTTGTTGGTGATCGCTTCCATTGGGGTGCTGATTACTGGCGCTATCATGACTGCTGCGAGTGTCTGGATGGGTATTCCTATTGCGGTAGCTCTGGTGTTGGGCGCACTTACTGCCTCTACTGACCCAGCGACTCTGGTGCCTATCTTCAAGCAAGTGCCTATTAAAGATCGCGTCTCCCAAACGGTAATGAGCGAATCAGCGCTGAACGATGCTATGGGTGCAATTGCTACCTTTGCCGTAGTTGCCTATGTAATGGGGTCGGGTGAATTTAGCCTGACGCATTCGCTTGGTGAGTTGGCTTATGAAGCGGGGATGGGAGTGGTGCTGGGTGCGATAGTGGGTTATACCGCTGCGTTCCTGATGGCGCACAACACTCTGGGTATTTTCCGCGAGGTGACTCCGTTTGTAATTATTCTGGCAGTTATCACTGTTTATCTGTTGGCGGACGCCATTGGTGCGTCTGGCTTTATGGCGGTATTTACCTGCGGTGTGATGATCGGCAACAAAGAGGCATTTAACTTGCCGATGGATCACCATGAGCATGAATATCTGGAAGACTACGTGGGCAACACTGCGCTGCTGATGCGTATGTTCATCTTTATCCTGTTAGGTTCACAAGTTGACTTCCATTTGTTGAAAGAGTATCTGGGCGTTGGTATTGCGCTGCTGTTTATCTTTATTTTTATCGCTCGCCCGGTCACGGTATTCCTCTGCGCTGGCCCGGATCGCCGTGCCAAGTGGACCTGGAAAGAGCTGGTGTTTATGAGTTGGACGCGTGAGACAGGGGTAATCCCGGCGGCACTGGTAGGTATTCTGGCGGGTATGAAAGTGCCAGGTATTGATGTAGTGGGCGCGATTACCTTTATCTTTATTCTGGGTACCATCCTGATTCAGGCCCCGACTACCGCGTTGTTGGCAGGTAAGTTGGGTTTGTTGAAAACCCAGGAAAAGAAATAAACCTGTAACCCCTCCCTGCCTCCCCCTTCAAAAAAGGGGGAGGCGCTATAGAGCCCTAATAAAACCTTGGGCTTGCTTTACTCTCCCTCTTAACTCCAATAGACTGCCGACTTTCTTGTCGGGGTGCTGATAGCAATGCTGTTGGCTGAGATATACCCGCCGACCTGATCCGGTTAGTACCGGCGTAGGGAACGAGAGCCTCCAAGCAAAGCACCTGGCCTGTCTGGCGTTTTTCTCTGTTTCCGCGCCCATTATTGTTGCGGAAATCCATGACTCAAGTATTTACTCCCATTGCCTTAACCATTGCCGGTAGCGATAGCGGTGGCGGTGCCGGTATTCAAGCCGATCTCAAAACCTTTTCGGCGCTGGGTGTATTTGGCTGCAGTGTTATTTCATCACTCACTGCACAAAATACTTTAGGTGTTCAGGGGGTATTTCCCATTCCACCCGCGTTTGTGCAGCAACAAATTCAGTCGGTGTTGAGCGATATTAAGGTGGGTGCAATTAAAACCGGCATGTTGGCGACTGCCGATATTATTGCAGCAGTGGCTGAGTCGCTTCGCTCATACCCGCAGATTCCGTTTGTGCTCGACCCGGTAATGGTGGCGACTAGTGGCGATCGTTTACTGGCCGAAGATGCAATCGACACCTTGATTAAACAATTAATTCCCCTTGCAACATTAATCACCCCCAATTTGCATGAAGCAGCGGCATTATTAAATGAGCCTGTCGCGACTGATTTATCTGGAATGCAAAAACAGGGTGAAAAATTATTGGCACTCGGCGCAAAAGCGGTATTGATGAAAGGCGGCCACACCGACGGCGATAAGGCGAGTGATTTGTTAGTCACTGGTCAAGGAGTTGAGATTTTTTCGGCGCCGCGTCTGCAAACAAAAAATACCCACGGCACAGGTTGCACCTTGGCATCGGCCATTGCCGCAGGCTTGGCTAAGCAGTTGTCGCTGCAGGATGCGGTTAAGCAAGCCAAAGATTATTTGCACAATGCATTATTGCACTCAGAAAAATTACACATAGGGCAGGGTTCCGGCCCTGTTCACCACTTTTATAAATTTCACCCGTAGGGGCGCAATTTATTGCGCCCTGAAAATGTACCTGAAACAAAAATGTTTTGATGAACCGTGTTTGAGATGACGGGTTTGATAAATCGAACCCCACAAAATTGATATTAATTAAATCAGCGAATTAACAAAAAAGCCGAGGACACTATGAATACCAGCGTCGATAAAATCCTGAGCCAATCTGCCGAGGTGGATAAAGCCTCTATCCAACCTTTTACCGGTTCACAAAAAATTTATGTGCAGGGCTCACGTGCAGATATTCAAGTGCCCATGCGTGAAATTGCACTGGATGACACCCCGACCGCATTTGGTGGCGAAAAAAATGCACCAGTACGTGTGTATGACACCTCTGGTCCCTACACTGATCCCAAAGTAAAAATTGATTTGCGCACCGGCTTGCCGGAAGTGCGTACTCGCTGGATCGAAGAGCGCAATGACACTGAAATCTTGCAAGATAGCCACTCCGAATTTACCAAGCAGCGTTTGGGCGATAACAGCCTGGATCATTTGCGCTTTAACCTGACTCGCCAGCCGCGTCGCGCCAAAGCGGGTATGAATGTATCGCAAATGCATTACGCCAAAAGAGGCATCATCACCCCGGAAATGGAATACATCGCCATTCGCGAAAATATGGCGCTGGCACAAGCGCGCGAGCTGGGTGTGCTTAAGCAGCAACACGCGGGTATGAGTTTCGGTGCAAGCATTCCGGATGAAATTACCCCGGAATTTGTGCGCAGTGAAGTCGCACGCGGCCGCGCAATTATTCCAGCGAATATTAACCATCCGGAAGTAGAACCGATGATTATCGGGCGCAACTTTTTGGTGAAAATTAACGGTAATATCGGCAACTCGGCGCTGGGCTCTTCTATTGAAGAAGAAGTGGAAAAGCTCACTTGGGGTGCGCGCTGGGGCGCGGATACCGTCATGGATTTGTCCACTGGTAAGAATATCCATGAAACACGCGAGTGGATTATTCGCAATTCGCATGTGCCTATTGGTACTGTGCCAATTTATCAAGCGTTGGAAAAAGTAAATGGTGTTGCGGAAGATCTGACTTGGGAAATTTTCCGCGATACCTTAATCGAACAAGCAGAGCAGGGCGTAGATTATTTCACCATTCACGCCGGTGTTTTATTGCGTTATGTACCTCTAACCGCCAAGCGTGTAACAGGCATAGTGTCGCGCGGTGGTTCGATTATGGCCAAGTGGTGTCTTGCGCATCACAAAGAAAATTTCCTCTACACCCACTTCGAAGAAATTTGCGAGATCATGAAAGCTTACGACGTAAGTTTTTCATTGGGTGATGGTCTGCGCCCCGGCTCCATTGCTGATGCAAACGATGAAGCGCAATTCGGTGAATTGGAAACCCTGGGTGAGTTGACCAAAATTGCCTGGAAGCACGACGTGCAAACCATGATTGAAGGTCCCGGTCATGTGCCTATGCATATGATTAAGGAAAACATGGAAAAGCAGTTGGAAGTTTGCGATGAAGCGCCTTTCTATACGCTTGGCCCATTAACCACGGATATTGCACCCGGTTACGATCACATTACTTCCGGGATTGGTGCAGCCATGATCGGTTGGTACGGTTGCGCCATGCTCTGTTATGTAACACCGAAAGAGCATTTGGGTTTGCCGAATAAAGATGACGTGAAAGAAGGCATCATCACTTACAAAATTGCTGCGCATGCGGCGGATTTGGCCAAGGGGCACCCGGGCGCACAACTGCGCGATAACGCTTTATCCAAGGCGCGTTTCGAATTTCGCTGGGAAGATCAATTTAATTTGGGCCTGGACCCGGACACTGCGCGCTCCTATCACGATGAAACCCTGCCCAAGGAATCGGCAAAAGTTGCGCACTTCTGCTCTATGTGTGGCCCTAAATTCTGTTCCATGAAAATCACCCAGGAAGTGCGCGATTACGCGGCGCAGCAGGGTGTAAATGTGGAGGGTATTAACGAAGATCAGTTGGTGCGGATGATTGATGTGGAAGCAGAGATGCAGCAAAAATCCAAAGAGTTTATGGAGCAGGGTGCGGAGTTATACCATAAGGTTTAATATCCCTGGCCCCTTTTTCAAAGAGGGGGAATATGATTTTTTTTGCTTGCGAGATGGGAGAAGGCGTTTCACTTCGCAAGTGAATAAAATATAAAGTTGCAATTCTTGCGCCCCTCCAGCTCCCTCTTTGAAAAGGGGTTGGGGGATTTCTAACAGGATTTATCATGATCGAAAAACCCGAGTTCACGCGTGCGGATGTAGAAATTATTCGCCGTGAAGAAATGTACAAACGCTTTTTTCGCGTTGAAAAAGTATTTCTTCGCCACAAATTATTCAATGGCGATTGGGGTAAGGAAATTGGTCGCGAATTATTTGTGCGCGGTGAAGCTGTGGCTGTGGTGCTTTACGACCCCGTGCGCGATTTGATCGGTATGGTAGAGCAATTTCGCGTGGGCGCATTGGCTGAGCCCAATGGCCCCTGGTGTTACGAAGTTGTTGCGGGCATGCTGGAGGAAGGTGAATCGCCGGAAGATGTAGCGCGGCGTGAGCTGAAAGAAGAAGCAAATATTGAACCCTATACGCTGGAATATATTTGCAATTATTTGTCTAGCCCGGGCGGTTGCGATGAAAAATTGCATTTGTATTGTGGCTTGTGTGATTTAAGCCAGGCCGGTGGTATTTATGGCTTGCCGGAAGAGGGCGAAGATATTCGTGTCCACGTATTTGCGGCCGATGAAGTGTTCGCCGAGTTATTAAACGGCATGTTCAATAATGCCGCTGCACTGATTTGTTTGCAGTGGTTACAGTTAAATCGTAGCCGCTTGCGCGCTGCTTTGTAATAATTTTTTTCACCCATTGACTTGGGATGGAGTCTGGCTGACACTCTTGGCTAAGCACTAATTATTGATTGTGTTTACTTAGGGCAATCCGTTGTTATTACTGGCCCGATTTTTTTAATCATCCCCCAACGGGTATTTATGTTCACATTGCGCGTTAACAAACCTCAACCTGATTACGTGACCTATAAAGAACGTTATAAGGTGGACTTGCCTTTGCAAATGGCGGAGTGCGAGGCGAATTATGCGCGTTTGACTAAACTGGTTGCGGATAGATCGCAGAGCGAATTTCGTTTTATAGTGGCGCGTGGCGATCACCAGTGGCTGCATTTGTTGCGTATTCTTGAGCGTTCGCCCTATACCACCACCCTGGAGCTGAGCCGCACCTGTGTGGGTGTTAGTTCTGAGTGGTTGGCAATGCCCAAATTGACCCTGCGGATGTATCACGATGCCAAACTGGCTGAAGTTCTGGCCTGGGAAGGGCACAAGCGTTTGCGCCCGCGCTACGAATACCCCAACCAATCCATGTATCAGAGCGATGAAAAATATCAACTCAACCGTTTTTTGGGTGAGTGGCTGAATTTATGCCTGGAACATGCATTTACTCCCGACGCCAGTTTTCAATTCTGATATTGCTGGTAGTTCTATCTCCTTCACAAAATTTACATCTTTTAACGTAGAAACCGGTGTTTTCGCTGGGCTCAGGCTGGCGAAAACCCGGTTTAGCGTATATCTTGCGAATGATATTTATCCATTCTGACACCATAGTCCACATGATTCAGAATGGAAACCCTCCATTAATAACTAAAATATATCAACCAGACTTAACAAAACCGGGAATGAGAGCTACCAGTGCGTCTGATTCAGATCACCGACTGCCATCTGGGACCACAGAAAAGTGAGACCCTGCTGGGACTAGATACCGACCAGAGCCTTGAGGATGTGCTACAGCTGATCCAACAGGCAGAACCTTCCTTTGATCATTTACTTTGTACGGGTGATGTCGCCAGTGCTGGCCACATCGATTGTTATACCCGCTACGAGCAAATTGCCCGCCGCTATTTTTCCCAACCGCTAAGTTGGTTGGCGGGTAATCACGATGATGCCGATATTATGGAATCCAGTCAGGATTCGCTGAATATTCAGGGGCGTTTGGTCGAGTTGGGTAATTGGTTGATAGTGTTGCTGGATTCCAGTGTTCCCGGTCAGGTATATGGCCAGTTGGCAGCGAGCGAACTGGATTACCTGGAGCATATTCTGGATACACATCGCGACAAACACATTATTGTTTCCATGCATCATCAGCCTGTTCCGGTAGGAAGTGTATGGATTGACCAGTATGTAGTGCGTAATGCCGACACACTTTTCCAACTTACTGATTCCTACACCAATGTAAAAATCATTACCTGGGGCCATGTGCACCAGGAGTTTCAGGCGACCCGCAATGGTGTTGAGTTGCTGGCAACACCATCTACCTGCGTGCAATTCAAGCCGCTATGCGACGATTTCACGGTAGATACGCTCATGCCTGGCTATCGCTGGTTTGAGTTGAATGATGATGGCAGCTTTGCCACCGGTGTTGCGCGCGTCACCGGAAAAAACTATGTGATTGATTACAAATCCGCGGGTTATTAATTCCCCCCATGGCTGCGCTGCTGTATATCCACGGTTTTCTTAGTTCCCCCTTATCCTTCAAGGCACGTCAAACACAGGAGTGGCTTGCCACTAATCACCCGGAAATTGATTTTTACTGCCCCCAATTACCGCCTTATCCCGCCCAAACGCAAGCTATCCTGGAGGCTCTGGTAGAGCAGCTGTTGCCGCAGCCGGTTTACCTGATGGGCAGTTCACTGGGTGGATTCTGGGCGACCTGGCTGGCAGAAAAATATAATCTGCGTGCCGTGCTGATTAACCCGGCCGTGAGCCCGCAGAGTTTTATGCCGGCCTATTTAGAGGTTGACCTGAAAAGTTATCACACGGATGATAGCTACCGTTTAACCGCAGGCCATATCGACGAAATTATTGCCGTTGATGTACCGCCGAATCGCACGGCCAATTATTGGCTGCTCGCGCAAACCGCCGATGAAACCCTGGATTATCGCCAGGCAGTACAAAAATACGCCGGTTGTAAACAAACCGTTGAAGAGGGTGGCGATCATGCCTTTCAGGGATTTGAGCGCTACCTGCAAGATTGCATCGCATTTTTTCAACGCACAGATTTTTAATTTACAGCGTTTGATTTAACGCTTTTAATTTACAAATTTTTAACTCAAAATTTTTTAATTTCAAACTTTTTCATTCAAAGAAATCAATTAAAAATGGCTAATTATTCCGCAGAAGATATTGAAGTACTCACGGGATTAGACCCCGTTAAAAAGCGCCCGGGCATGTACACCCACCCGGAGCAGGGTAAGCCCGGTGTGGAAGTTATTTTGTGTACGCTCCATGCGGGCGGAAAATTCTCCAACAAAAATTACCAATTTTCAGGCGGTTTGCACGGTGTAGGTGTATCCGTAGTAAACGCATTGTCAGAAAAATTAATCGTTACGGTTAAGCGCGATGGCAATGTGTATCGCATGGGCTTTTCCAATGGCGATAAAGCTACTGATTTGGAAATAATTGATACTTGCCCCAAACGTCAAACCGGCACCAGTGTTCATTTTTTGCCGAACCCGCAATATTTCGATTCCAATAAATTTTCCGTTAGCCGCTTGCGCCATGTATTGCGCGCTAAAGCGGTATTGTGTCCCGGCCTCACAGTTACATTTTTGGATGAGCAGACTGGCGAAAAAGATGAATGGTATTACGAAGATGGTTTGAAGGATTATCTCGCAGGCGCAACGCAGGAATGGCTGACCTTACCCGAGCAACCTTTTGTAGGTGATTTCAGCGGCCAGACCGAGGCAGCCACCTGGGCGGTGCAATGGTTGATGGACGGTGGTGAGTTAGTGCAGGAAAGTTATGTCAACCTGATCCCCACTGCGCAGGGCGGCACTCACGTGAATGGTTTGCGCACAGGTTTGTTAGATGCGCTGCGCGATTACTGTGAATTTCGCAGTTTAATTCCTCGCGGCATTAAGTTGGCTCCAGAAGACTTATGGAATGCCTGCTGTTATGTGCTTTCGTATAAACATGCTGACCCGCAATTTTCTGGTCAAACCAAAGAACGGTTAACCTCGCGCGAAGCGGCAGCATTTGTGTCGGGAATTGCCAAAGATGCATTTGCACTCTGGTTAAACCAGCATACAGAAGACGGCGATAAACTTGCTGAGTTTTGTATCAGCAATGCACAGAAGCGCGTGCGCGCCAGCAAAAAAATTGAGCGCAAGCGTGTAACCCAGGGCCCGGCATTACCGGGAAAACTGGCGGACTGCTCCAGCGGCGACCCAGCGCGCAGTGAACTATTCCTGGTGGAAGGTGATTCTGCGGGTGGTTCTGCCAAGCAAGCGCGCGATCGCGAATTCCAGGCAATCATGCCGCTACGCGGAAAAATCCTGAATACCTGGGAAGTGGATTCATCAGAAATTCTGGCAAGCCAGGAAGTGCATGATATTTCTGTTGCTATAGGCATGGACCCGGGCAGTGAAGACCTGAGTGAATTGCGTTACCACAAAATTTGTATTCTCGCCGATGCCGACTCGGATGGCTTGCATATCGCTACTTTGTTGTGTGCACTGTTTGTAAAACATTTTCCGGTGCTGGTGCGCAATGGCCATGTGTTTGTCGCTATGCCGCCACTCTACCGTATCGACATCGGCAAAGAAGTTTATTACGCGCTCGATGAAGGCGAGAAAAACGGTGTGCTGAATCGCATCGCAGCAGAAAATAAAAAAGGCAAGCCCAATGTACAGCGCTTCAAAGGCCTGGGTGAAATGAACCCGCTGCAATTGCGCGAAACGACAATGGCACGCGACACCCGCCGTCTGGTGCAACTCACTATCGATGAAGGCGATGAAACCATGCAAGTAATGGATATGATGCTGGCCAAGAAAAGGGCTAGCGATCGTAAAAATTGGTTGGAAGAAAAAGGCAATCTGGCTGAAGTTGCAGTTTAAAAAAACAGTAATCGCTATCAGGTAGTTGCGAGCAGCGCTACCTGATAGCGATTAAAAATAAAAAAGCCACCGAAGTGGCTCATATTGGACGAAGTAGTTAACTGGCTCATCCTTGAATCAAGCCAACATCCTAGTAGGTATACTTCACATCCAGACTAAAGCTGGTTCCCACCTGTTGTTTTAAAATCTCTACACTCTCTCCGTTTGAATTGACCTGCTCAAACACGCGCTCCTCATTGAGGATGTTGCCGAGTTTTATTTTGGTCGTGACGTTATCCGTTGCGTACCAGGAGTAAGTTAAATCCAAAGAGTTAAATGGTTGTTCGTAGGCATCCTGATGGGTACCTATGTTGCGTGCAGCAAAGAACAGACGCTCGCCAAACAGGTTATACACCAGCGCTGCGCTGTGCTGACCATCTTCCGAGTCAAAACCCAATTGTGTATTGAGCACATATTCAGATTGGCCGGTCATGGGACGAGTACTGTTGGTATAGCCCTGGCCTTCAGGTGAAACAATTTCTGATTCACTCAGAGTCAGGTTGGATGAAGCAAAGAAGCCTGCACCCAGGTCGCGCAACAGTTCCATTTCCAAACCGTAAATTTCACCGCTCAGGGAGTTTTCGAAGGTGAGAATTACATCGTCATCTGAACCTGGCAAACGTGTGCTTTCGATTGGGTTGGCGATATCTTTATAGAACAGGGTTGCTGTAAAGTTATTGCCGCTATCGAAGAACCATTCTGCGCGCAGGTCGTAGTGTGTTAATTCAGAAAATTCCAGACGCGAATTTCCTTTTACCTTCATGCCCAATTCAGTATCGATATAAACAACATCTGACATTTCACGCAGGTCAGGGCGCACTACAGTTTCACTTGCACTCAGGCGAACCTGGAAGGCTTCGGTATTCATAAAGCCTTCGTTCATGTAAGTGATGGCGAGTGATGGATACCAATCGTCTTGCGCGAAACCGTAACGCTGATCTGGATTATTGGTAATGTCATCAATAATTTTTACCAGGCTATTGCCGGTGTAATCCAGCAGGTCTACCGGTAACAAACCCTGCTTGAAAGTCTCTTTGCGTGCACCGCCGGTGATGCGCCAGGTTTCATCCCAGTTTGCATCGAACATCCCGTAGGCACCTTCAATGATTTGTCCCGCTACGTAACTTTCAGTACCAAAGCCACCGCCCACACTCAATTCAAAATTATTATTGAGATTAGTGACGCGATTACTATTGAGTACATCATTTACGTTGCCGCTGAGTACTGCACTTTGGTTGCCACCTGCATCAATATTGGCGGTGTAGCCGTAGTATTCACGCGATTTTTCGTTGTAATTAAAACCGCCGGACAGTGTTAATTCCAGGCGATCAAACACCAGTGGTACTTTCGCATTCCAGCCATTGCTAATTACGCTGTCTTCCAAATTGAGGAATTCAAAGCTGGCCATAGCGGCGCGTGGCGATAATTGCGTGCTAATGAATGCACCGTTGGTTGGGTTTACGGTGTTATCACCCGCAATAGTGGTGTGATTGGGGACATCGGTCTTTACGGTGGAGTCAGAGTAAAACCAATCGAAAACTACGGTGTCCAGCCAATCGCGATTTAATTGATCGAGTTTGTGTTCACCCGTTAATTGGCCCACTTCAAGTTCACGGTTTTCCATACGTGTTTCATAAAACACATATTCACTGCCTTCGGCGAGTGTGTAGTTACTGCCATTGAATCCGGTTTTAACTCGCGCTTCATCGTGAATATTTTCGATGTGATACACACTGGCTTGCAGTTTGTGCATGTCCTGATAATCAAGGCCCAAATTGGTGGAGATTACCTGGCGAGTCTCTTCGCTGGTACGCTCGGTTTTGGAGTAGCGATCTTCCGGCGAGCCTATATCGCGACGCTCCTGGTCTTTGTTACGCCATTTGGTGTCTTGACCGAAGTTAACCACAGCGCCAAAAGAAACGTCATCATTCAGATCCCAGCTATTGCCTAATGCAAGGCTGCCAGAGAAATCTGCGGGCAAGGATTTTTGGTAAATTTCTACATCGCGATTTAACGACAACAATAAATCGCGATTGGTTTGTGCAGAAAATGCATCGCGCTGGGCGTTGGTGACAGTTGGGTTTGCGCGTTTGTAAAAATCACCAATGCGCTGCTCACTCAAATTGCCCTGGTACGTATTTAATGCCTCGCGCATTTGTACAGGCATGTTGTGCTTTTCACCATGGCTCGCATGCGTCAGGCCATCATCGCTTTCAGAATTCATGCCTGAACCCATTGCGACGCTAAATACAAACTCATCCGGTACGCCTTTGGTACGAATATCAACTGCACCACCACCAAAGTTGGCGGCCAATTCAGGCGAATAAGCTTTTTGAACTTTCAATGACTCAACTATTGAAGAGGGAATCAAATCCAGTGGCAATACGTTACGGGTTAATTCCGGCGATGGAACTGCGGCGCCATTCAATGTGGTGCTGGAATAGCGCTCACCCAGGCTGCGCACGTAAACGTATTTACCATCGAGCAGTGTTACGCCGGTAACGCGGGTAAGGGCAACAGCGACGTTGGAGTCGCCGGTACGGGAAATCTGGTCAGAGCTCATCAGGTCTGCAGCGAAGGCTTCTTCGAGACGTTCGGTTACAACCGATTGCGCGGCACTTTGCTGACGGCCGGTAACCAGCATCTCTTCAATTACCGGTGCCTCGATTGCTGCGCCTGAATTGGGAGCCTCCTGGGTTTCAGCTTCCTGGGCTGTGGCGATATTGCAAATACCCAATGAAGCGGCGGTGATGGCCAGAAAGAGCTGGCGTCGCTTGGTATTTAATCTTTGCATGGTGAAAACCTTGTGTAAGCAGGCAAAAGGGATGGCTTCTTATGACAGAGGCGCCCGGAGGCGCCTCTGTCGGGGATCACAACTCAGTGGTGTGCGATCTCAATTAGAGGCCAAAAGTCCAGCCAGATACCCAATCATTAGCTTCAGACGCGGCGCCAATGTGAGTTGGGTTTACAAAGAAAGTGCTGGTGCCGGCTGCGGGTACTGCACCAGCCTGGAAGCTATCAGCCAACTTGCTTACATCGAACAGGGCAATGGTCACTGCAGCAGTGGTTGCGTCAGTGAGGGCAGCCAGGGTCAAGTAGGCTTTGTCATTGGTTGCCGAGCCTTTCAACACATTCACTGGCAACTGGTTTGCTGCGGTGATTACCGTGTTGTTGCTGTTGATGGTGGTATTGGCCAACCAGGCAGCGGTGGTGAAACCGGCGTTGGATGGGTCAACTTTGGATTGTGCTACGCCAGCAGTACCAGCAAACAGATTG
Source organism: Gammaproteobacteria bacterium (assembly GCA_021151625.1). Taxonomy (GTDB): domain Bacteria; phylum Pseudomonadota; class Gammaproteobacteria; order Pseudomonadales; family Cellvibrionaceae; genus Cellvibrio. The sequence continues at coordinate 29,007 of JAGKWY010000091.1, forward strand.
CTCTTGGCAACTGACCAGCCGTCGTTAGCACCTTTAATAGTTTGTGGGCCTTCGGTGTCATTGAAAGTGAACAGGGCTTTGGAAGCCATGCCGCTGGCATTTGAGGTTACTACGCTGTTATAGAGTTCTACGAAGAAGCCTTCGCGAATCAACAGGCCAAGAGAATCACCATCTGGTGATGGGGTAGTGCCCTGGTTTTTCACCACGTTGTTAGTTACGCAAGTCAGGTTAGAGATGCGCACTTTGGTCAGCGGTGCGATGTCATCAGCACGGCCTACACCAGTGTTATCAGCTTCAACACAGTTGTTGCCACCTACGCCAGTTGGGTGAACAGACAATGCGAATTGGATGCTTCCGGTATAGCCATCGGTAAAGTCAAAGCCGTCATCCGATGTGCCAACAGCGACGATGTGTTTTGCGTTAACTGCACCACCAAACCATTCAAAGGCGTCATCCTGTGCAGCGTAGGATTGCACGTAATCGATAATGGTTTTGGAGCCAACGGCGTTCAGTGTAATTGCGTTCAGCTCGTTACCTTCAACTACTTTGTAACCTGCGTGTTTAACGATAATGTATTTCAGAGTGCCTGAACTTTCGGTGTTGTTATTGCCACCGTAAGTACCTGGCAAACCTTCAGAAGTAATGTGACAGCCGTGTACGTTGGTTGCTGTTGGCTGACGTTGGGCATCGGTACACTTGTTGGTTTTGCCGTTGCCGTTAATTTGAATTCCGCCCCACAAGCCGCGGTCAGAAATAGTGGCAGTGTTATCGCGCAGATCTTTTACGCCAGAAAAAATAATCGGCTTGGCTTTGGTGCCTTCGGCAATAATTTTTGAACCGCGCGCAATGCGTACGTAATCTTCACCGCGCTCAAACGCAATCTTTGCACCGGCTGCAACGTTCAAGGTTGCGCCTTCACCTTCTTGTGGGATGCGTTTACCAGCGGCGGCAACGTTGCTATCTACGTCTTCACCAATAAACAGTGCACCCTGGAAAATGTGCACGCCGTTGTCCGCCAGTTCCGGAATAGACAGGCTTACTTTTAATTGTTTGGCACTGGAGGCGAAGCTGGTGTTGTACACACAGTTTTTGCCATCTTGCGCGCCCTGGAAAGTTTGACCATCTTGCTCATACTTGGCGCAAGGGTTAACCGCTGGAGTTGGGTTAGCCGGGTTGTTGATGGTGGTGTTGTTTGAATCTGTTACGGTGTTGCTTGGGTTCAGGTTCACATCGCCACCGCCGCACGCTGCCAGTGCAGCAGCCATTACATTCAGCGCAAAAATATTTTTCAGTTTCATGAGGTCACTCTCTCAATTTCACAGGGGGGTAAAGGAAATGTGTGAACGCGCGGCTTTTTGTGATCTAGCGCCGCTTTCGCGTTGGTGGCGCTATCTTTGATGACAAATGTGAAATTTGGACGACAGTTTTATGAAAGTTTTATTGCGGGAAAGTGGCAGTAATATTTCAGAAAAGGGATTGTTGCAGTTTGTAACCGGGCGGGTTTAGTGGGGTAAAGATGGTTGTCGCTACTCGATCCTTTGGTTAAAGTGACGCACCCGTTACCGAAGGTGACGCCTATCTTTCGCAGCCATTCCCGCGCTGCCATGATTACAGGGACTCTATGAAACCTTTCCTTAAACCTCTCGCTCTTTTTCTGGTTGTCGGCTTTATTGCACCTGTTAATGCGCTGGCAGAGGACGAGCAAACATCTGTTAATCCAGACCCATGGCAAGGTTTTAATCGGGCCATGTTTAGCTTTAATGACACATTGGATCGCTGGTTTTTAAAGCCGCTCGCCAAAGGTTACACAGCGGTAATGCCTGATCCGCTGGAGATGGGTGTGTCCAATATCTTTTCCAATGTGCTGGAAGTTCCCAATGTGATTAACGGTGTCTTGCAGGGGGATTTAAAAGGCGCAGGGCATGACACAGGTCGGCTGCTGGTTAATACGACCTTGGGATTGGGTGGTTTATTGGATGTAGCCCAGTATATGAACCTGCCCGCAGATGAGCGTGAAGATTTTGGTCAAACCCTCGCGGTATGGGGGGTAGGGCAAGGGCCTTACCTGGTGTTGCCATTCCTGGGACCAAGCACTGTGCGCGATGGTTTGGGCAAACCGATCGATTGGTATACCGACCCAACCAACTATATTGACCATGTACCTACCGACAATACGGTGAAGGGGGTATCGCTGTTAAATACCCGTGCGCAGTTGCTGTCATTGGAGAAAAACCTGACTGGCGATAAGTATGTGTTTATTCGCGATGTCTACCTGCAGCGTCGCGCTTACTTGATTAACAACGGGGCAGTAGAAGATGACTTTGGTACGGAAGATTTCAGTGAGGAAGATTTTGAGTAATTTTTTGGGCGACTCGTCCGCTAACGGCTACCTTGGGTAGCCGTTTTCATTTGGGGGGGACAGATCAGGCGAGTATCTGGATAATTTCCAGGCCTAACACATGCTCGCCTGAATCACCGATCAGGGAGCGCACTACCTTCGCTTTGGCTCTCAGGGTAGGGCTGTGGCCATGGTCAGAGGAAACTTCTACCTCGGTTTCGGTACCAATAGGCAAAGGTTGGTTGGTTTCAACCTGCAAGCCGCCGCCACTCAGATCCACACATAGGCCTTCAAGGGTCTCTGATGCAACTGCCAGTTTGGCATTCAAAGGAGCACCGATTTTCATCCGGATAAAATC
>JAGKWY010000180.1 GCA_021151625.1 Gammaproteobacteria bacterium
CAACCCTGCCCCGTTTGGTTTTTCGGCGCCGGATGAGATCATCCAGGACGTCATCCATAACCTCGCCAATGCCGAGGGCTATACCGCATCCAAGGGTTTATTTGCCGCACGTAAAGCGATCATGCATGAATGCCAGCGCCTGGAAATCCCCGGCGTGGAGATTGAAGATATCATCCTGGGCAATGGCGCCAGCGAACTGATTGTCATGGCCATGCAGGCCCTGTTAAACAATGGCGATGAAATCCTGGTTCCTGCACCGGATTACCCGCTGTGGACTGCCGCAGTAAACCTCGCCGGTGGTAAGGCTCGCCACTACCTGTGCGATGAGCAATCCGACTGGTTCCCGGATCTGGCCGATATCGAAAGCAAGATTACCGATAAAACCCGCGGCATTGTGGTGATTAACCCCAACAACCCAACCGGCGCGGTGTACAGCCAGGAATTATTGGAATCTATCGTAGAACTTGCACGTCGCCATAACCTGATTATTTTTGCCGACGAGATTTACAGCAAAATCCTGTACGACGATGCCGAATTTATTCCCATGGGCAAACTTGCACAGGACGTACTCTGCGTAAGCTTTAATGGTTTATCCAAAGCCTATCGCCTGGCAGGTTTCCGCTCTGGCTGGATGGTCATTAGCGGCGCCAAGCATCGCGCACGCAGTTACATTGAAGGTTTGGAAATGCTGTCGTCCATGCGCCTCTGCGCCAACGTACCGGCGATGTATGCCGTGCAAACTGCACTTGGCGGCTATCAAAGTATTAACGAACTAATTATTCCCGGCGGCCGCTTGCGCGACCAACGCGATACTGCCCTGAAAGCCATTGCGGAAATTCCTGGCCTTTCCTGCGTTAAACCCAAAGGCGCTTTGTACCTGTTCCCCAAACTGGATTTGAACATGTACAAAATTAAAGATGACCAGCAAATGATTCTGGATTTCCTGCTACAGGAAAAGGTATTGCTGGTACAAGGCACTGCGTTTAACTGGCCCAACCGCGATCACTTCCGCATTGTGTTTTTACCGCGCGAAGATGATTTAACCAAAGCCATCCAACGCTTTGGTAGTTTCTTGTCGCGCTACTCGCAATAAGCCACAGAAATTTCATTTTTGTGTTACCGCAGAAAATAAAAAACCAGCTTCGCGCTGGTTTTTTTATGCTTCAAGCCTGTGACGGCAATTTATAGATCAATAACTTCAATTGCTGCTCAGGATCTACATCTGGAAAATCCTTATGTGGCTGCAGGCGTTCAACAAATTCTGCAGCAGGGCAGTTTTCAGTAAACACCTGCCGCAAGAAACCTTCACCCAACTCTGGCGAATTTAAACAGGCCAACACCAAACCACCTTCCGGCATAAGCTCCAACAAACGTCGAATCACTTTGGCGTAATCTTTTTCTGCAATAAAACTGCCTTTTTGATAAGAAGGCGGATCAATAATTACCAGGTCATAGGGACCGCGTTTTTTTATTCGCCCCCAGGACTTCAGAATATTTTCTGCCAGAAACTCACTGCGAGCTTTATCCAAGCTATTACGCTGGTGATTACTGCGCCCAAGATTTAGTGCGGCGCTGCTCATATCCACATTGACCACAAGCTCTGCACCGGCAGCAACTGCAACAACAGAGAAAGCACAACTATAGGCAAATAAATTTAAAATCCGCTTGCCTTGCGCGTGCTGCTCAAGCCATGTCCGACCGGGTTCCATATCCAAAAAAAAGCCGCTGTTTTGCTGCTGGGCCAAATGCAGGGAAAACTGCAAATGACCACGACGTGCATAGCATTGTTCTGGTAAAGCACCAAAACACAACTCACTTGGCGCTCCCGCTAAATATCGACGCTGAACCAGCAAGGCAGTTTGGTTTTCATTAAATAACAAGCGCGATTTGGCAAGTAACGCATCAAGCCAATTTTCTGTTGGTTCAGCAAATAAAGTTACCAAAATTGCAGGTTGGAAAAAATCGATAGTAACAAACTCCAGACCTGGAAAAGTTTGCCCTCGACCATGAAAGACCCGATAGCTATCAATGGGATGCTGAGCGCGAATTCTTTCAGCGAGCAATTCAAGACGTTCAAAAATTACGCTCATTATGAATCGCCTTCTGAAGAATATCCCACGGGGTACATAATTGACTCGTTGTAGCCGGTAATGACACGAGCAAATCCGGAGAAGGTCTGATCCAATTGCGGGTCATTAGTATCTACCAGCAATGGGCGACCATTAAGTGCAAGAATTTTTCCGCGCGCAGCAATGATGTGAATATTTTCTTTGCCCACTCGCTGTAAAATCTCTGGCGTAAATTGCTGGTTGCCGCGCCCTAAAATATGCCCCTGGCCACCTATCGCGGTAATAATCATTTTTACCGATCCAGAAAATTGATTGAGCTGCGCAAGAATTTGCGGTGCACTTACATCAACAGCAACTAATTCGTCATTCAACAATATATCTACACCCAACAGACTTCCCTCCAGCCCCAGCTCCTGCAAAAACAAATGCGTGGTAGAACCTGGGCCAACAAGATATAAAGTGTCCTGTTGCAATTGCTGAATCATTTCCTGAGCAACATCCAACTGCGCTAGCTCATCGCGTTCTGTACCGGCATTTTTTACTTGCTGCAGGAATTGCGAATCCTCCGGCACCAGCAAGGTTCCATAAAAGCGCGCGCGTACCTGGCCATTGCGAAACGCGTCTTCATCTATATCTTTTACATCGCGCTCGGCAATATTCACCAATTGCCCGGTTAATAACTGTTTAACAATTTCGCCCGCCGCTTCCGGGGAAATTGCATAAACGCCGGAATGCATTTTTACCCCCGAAGGAACACCAAGCACCGGTTGGCGGGTGCCGATTACATCAGCAATTAAACGTGCGGTACCGTCACCACCGGCAAATAAAATCAAATCAACAGCTTGATTCATTAATGCGCTGGCGGCAGCGCAAGTATCTGACGCCTCACTGGGAGATTGTTGCGCAGCACCTACAACATGGGTGATAAAACCCAGATCGCGGGCGATGGCGTCGCCCATATTATCGGCAAAACAAAAAATTTCGATTTGATCGCGAAAGGGCAACAAGAATTGCAATGCCCGCGCCATGCGTTGCGGCGCGCGCATTTCTGCTCCACGCGCCAATGCTTCGGTACGAATTGCTTCACCGTCGGAGCCTTTTAAACCGACGCTTCCCCCCAGCCCCGCATAGGGATTAATAATTAAGCCCAATTTAAACACAGCGGAAACCTAATACTTGCAACCATTGTTTATCAGCATCGTTTACCGATTCCAAATGCACCTGGTAGTTATGGAATTCGCGGCGTTTGGGGTAGTGCTTGCGCAAATTATCAAACCCTTCACCGAAATTAATTTCACCGGCAAGTGCTTTGCGTGCGGCTTCTCGCAGACGCGCATCATCGGCAACTATGTCGTACACCTGTTTAATCAGCGATTGAGCAATTGCAAAAACCGATTGGTTTTCATCATCCACCCGCAATTGATTATTTTCTAGAGGCGGAACCAATGCCGCGAGTGACGCTTTCGGTGTTGTATCAAGATGCTTACACAAGGCCTGATAAACGATTTCCGTTCCATTAAGTTTTCCATCGTAGCTGTAACCAGCAATATGTGGGCTGCCCAATAACACTTTGTCGAGCAACTCCAGCGAGATATCCGGCTCCGGTTCCCACACATCCAACACTACCCGCAAATCTGTGCGCGCACTCAACACATCCAACAGCGCCTGGTTATCAATCACCGCGCCGCGCCCGGCATTGATTAATACCGCGCCTGGCTTTAATTGATTAAGTTCTTTATGGCTGAGCAAATGAAAACTGGGGTGCGGGCCATCAACGACCAGCGGGGTATGCATGCTGATGACATCACAGGACAAGACCTCTTCCAGTGAAGTTAAATCCGGATTTTGCGTCGATGTGAGATTGGGGTCGTAGCAGCGGACATCCACACCTTGAGCTTTCAGGCGCTTATAGAGCAACCCACCTACATTACCGCAGCCGATAATGCCGAACTTCACCGGCAGCCAATTAATATTCAGATACGCCAGCGCGGCGTATACAAACTCAACTACCGAATTGGCATTACAGCCAGGAGCGCTGGACCAGCGGATGTTGTTTGCATCCAGATAGGTCTGGTCGAGATGATCCACCCCAATAGTACAAGTCCCGACAAACTTAACCTTACTGCCAGCCAGCAGCGCTTCATTAACCCGGGTCACGGAGCGGACAATCAAGGCATCAGCATCGCGCACATCGTCCGGGGTCATATTGCGTCCGGGGAGACGGGTAACATCTCCCAGGCGACTGAAAAACTCGTTAACCAGCGGGATGTTTTCATCCGCAACTATCTTCATAAAAGCTCGCTTATTGCCAGAAAAGGCGTGTATATGTTCTGTTTGCTGTAAAAGTAGGCGCCAAATAAAT
>JAGKWY010000004.1 GCA_021151625.1 Gammaproteobacteria bacterium
CATGGAGGTTGTCCTTCGGACCAGCTGAAGCTGTCCAAAATTGCTCCCGGCAATTTTGTGGTTTGGTTTACCGCGCAATGTCACCTTCGGTGGTCTGAGTATGGACATCGACCACATGAAGCAACAGCGCAACAGTAAAACCAATAGCAAGCAAGAATCCATTGCCTTTGGTCAAAGTATTGGTGCAAGAATGAGTGCGATGACAAAACAATAGGGAAATTGTTTTGCACAGCGAAGCTGCCCGCAGGGTGAGGTATATGGATATACCGAATGAACCACCTGGTTCCAGAGCAAATGTTTTCGACAGAAACAGAAAAAGCGCAGGGTATTTCTGCTGTGAAAGCATTAGCGATTGCATCACAGCAAGGCCAAAAGATCTGGACAATTACCAACGATAATTTGAATCTCGCCCTCAGCAGAATTAATTTAGGTGCCGATGCTGAAAACGATATTCGCAATGCGGTGAATGCCGGGAAGATCGCAACGGCCCACGTGATTTAGGTGTCTGGATAAATTAATTGTTTGATGCTCTTTTTGTATTCGATTTCTGAATGCTTTTGTTCGGAATAGATTATTAGTGCAGATCAACTATTTGCTGATTGCATTAGAGGGGCTGACGCAGTTTTGATGTGGGGGCAGTGGCGCACCTGACTGGATTCGAACCAGCGACCAACGGCTTCGGAAACCGCTACTCTATCCAACTGAGCTACAGGTGCATGTTTTAATTGCGCGCTACTCTTGCGTTTCCGCGTAAACGCTTGGCTCACCCAACTGAGCTACAGGTGCGTGCGGGGCGCGATTTTACTGATCTTGCCGGTGATCGTCCACCGGCGTTTTTCAAATTAATTTCCTGCCAATTCCTTGATATTCAACTCGCGGGTGACCTGAGTAGAGCCCAGGCTTTGGCTCATGGTGCCGAAGGGGAAATCATTGATCATGTTTTCCAAACGCGGCAGGCAGCGTTTAAGGTTGGTGTAATGGCGGAAATTACTGAACCAGCTGGCGTTGGGCACGCGGGGTTGGTCTGGATCTATCTCCCATGGGTGCAGGTAAAAAATTTGCGGCTTGGATTCGTTGTTGCTGGCGCGTTTGAACAGCCAGCGCGAAAGTGCGTAAGGGTATTGACGGAAATAGCCACCACCAGCGGCAGGTACTGATTGGCCCAATACTTTTGCCGTAGTGAGTGGGAATTCCAGCAGGGGCGTGCCGCTATTGGTAATGATGCGATAGGGCTCTTCCGGGCTGCCGGGAATGCCGTAGTTGTCGTGGCGGGTGGGGAAAATACTGGAGTCCCAGGTGAAACCGAGTTCGGCCAAAATATCCAGCGCCCAGAGTGATTTGCGGGTGATGGAGTAGGATGCAGCGCGGTAACCGGTCACTGGTGTTTGTGCCAGGTCTTCAAGGATCTGTTTAGACTTGGCGGTTTCGGCGCGAAATATTTGCGGCGTCTGTTTGTAAATGAGTTGATGGCTGTAACCGTGCGATGCAATTTCATGCCCCTGGGCATGAATTTTTTTCACCAGTTGCGGATAGTGCTCTGCCACCCAACCCAAAATAAAAAAAGTAATTTTGATGTTGGCATCATCGAACAACTGCAGGAGTTTTTCGGTGTTGGCTTCCACGCGCGATGGCCATTGCGGCCAGTCATCTGGCTTGATCACATTGGCAAAGGCTGCCACGTGATAATAATCTTCAACATCCACGGTCATGGCATGGGTGATGCGGGCTGTGTTCATTGCACTACTCGCTGGCTCAAATAGTTGGTTAAAACAAAACGGCATCTTGCGATGCCGTCATGAGCAAATCATCTGGTGCGACAGGATTAAACCTTATAGTAATCGCGATACCATTTCACAAAGTTTTCAACACCAACTTCAATGGGTGTGCTCGGCTTGTAATCCACATCTTCAATAAGTGCGTCCACGTTGGCGTAGGTGTCAGGTACATCACCGGCTTGCAGAGGCAGCAGGTTTTTGATGGCTTTTTTGCCCAGGCAGTTTTCCAGTACTTCGATATAGCGCAACAATTCAACTGGGTTATTGGAGCCAATGTTGTAGATGCGGAAAGGCGCTTTTGAGGTCGCAGGATCTGGCTTGTCGCCGCTCCAATCAGGATTGCGCGGTGCAACGTGATCCAGCGTGCGGATTACGCCTTCAACGATATCGTCGATGTAAGTGAAATCGCGGCGGTGGTTGCCGTAGTTGAATACGTCGATAGGCTCACCGGCGAGAATTTTCTTGGTGAAAATAAACAGTGCCATGTCAGGGCGACCCCATGGGCCATACACGGTGAAAAAGCGCAGGCCAGTAGTGGGGATGTTGAACAAATGGCTGTAGGTGTGCGCCATCAGTTCATTGGCTTTTTTGCTCGCCGCATAAAGACTTACCGGGTGATCCACATTGTTGTGAACCGAGAAAGGCATATTGGTGTTGGCGCCGTACACGGAGCTGCTTGATGCGTACACCAGGTTCTCGGTGCCGAAATGACGGCAGCCTTCCAGAATATTTAAAAAGCCGGTGATATTTGCATCAATGTAAGCCTGCGGATTCTCCAGCGAGTAGCGCACGCCAGCTTGCGCGGCAAGGTTAACCACGCGATCAGGCTTGTGAATTTTAAACGCATTATCAATGGCCGCCTTGTCTTCCAGATTGCAACGAATATCGGTAAAGCCGCTATTCGCAGTGAGGTGGGCGAGGCGATCCTTTTTAATTTGCACATCGTAGTAATCATTGAGGTTATCGATACCGATTACCTCATCACCACGTGCCAGCAGGCGTTTTGCAAGCGTAGAACCAATAAAACCGGCCGTTCCAGTAACTAACACTTTCATGAATAAATCCTTGGGAAATTAAAGGCGAGCGTCTACTGCGTCTTTAGGCAAAATATGTTTAACGTCGAAGAGTACATGGTTGGTTTTACCCAGCGCGCGAATGGCATCGACGCCCATTTCGCGGAAAGCATTGTGGCCCACGCACAGAATGATCGCGTCGTAACTGCCAGCCTGCGGCTCTCGAATTAATTCCAGTCCATATTCGTGCTGGGCTTCGGCGCTGTCTGCCCAGGGGTCGTAGACGGCAACATTGGCGTTGTAGTTACGCAACTCATTAATAATATCGATCACGCGGGTGTTGCGCAGGTCGGGACAATTTTCTTTAAACGTAAGGCCCATGATCAGAATATTGGAATCGACCACATGGCATTTGCGCTGGGTCATCATTTTTACCACTGACTCGGCAACAAAGGTGCCCATGCCATCGTTGATACGGCGCCCGGCCAGAATAACTTCGGGGTTGTAGCCCACTTGTTGCGCTTTATGCGTTAAGTAATAAGGGTCAACACTAATACAGTGACCACCTACCAGCCCGGGGCGGAAGGGTAAAAAATTCCATTTAGTGCCAGCGGCTTCGAGCACCTCAAGTGTATCTATATCGAGGCGTTTAAAAATCAGCGCTAATTCGTTAATCAGGGCGATGTTGATATCGCGCTGGGTGTTTTCGATAACTTTGGCCGCTTCGGCTACTTTAATGCTGCTGGCTTTGTGTGTGCCCACTACAACGATGCGGCGATAAAGTTGATCTACATATTCAGCAACATCCGGAGTTGAGCCGGAAGTAATTTTGGTGATGTTATGCACGCGATGTTGCTTGTCGCCCGGGTTAATGCGCTCGGGACTATAACCGGCAAAAAAGTCGACATTGAATTTCAAGCCAGAAATTTTTTCGATGATGGGAACACAAATCTCTTCGGTGCAGCCCGGATATACCGTGGATTCAAAAACGACAATTGCATTTTTGGCGATCACCCGTCCGAGTAATGCAGAAGCTTTTTCCAATGGGGTTAGATCTGGCTGTTTGCTGTCGTTGATAGGGGTCGGCACTGTAACTATATAAACATCGCAACCTTTGATCGCTGTTTCGTCAGTGGTGTAGTTGAGATGGTTGGCCTCGCGCAACTCGTCAGCATTTAGTTCGAGGGTGCTATCTACCCCCTGGTGCAATGCATCAACACGGGCCTGATTGATATCAAAACCGAGGGTTGCGATTTTTTTTCCGAACTCCACAGCGAGTGGCAGGCCGACATAACCTAAACCTATAACACAAAGCTTGGGATTGCTTGCAAACATGAGGGTTTCCTTAGCGAAACGGGGATCCAAAGGTGCGCTAAATTACCATATTTTTTGTGTCATTTTGCGATTGTCGGAATCAAAGCCTCGACATTTTCTCGGGAAACCCCTGATTTAGTCGTTAAGCTGACAGAATTACGTCATGAGTGGTCGAGCTTTTGTCATAAAAGTCGCTATACTATGCGGCCGTCATAATTGCTCACTTGAAGGAATCGGGTTTGTCTTACATTCGACTCAATAAGCACTATATTCACTTGCCCTACTTGTTCCTTGGGATGGCTGAGGCCTGTTTGTTAGGTGTTGCAGCCTGGGTGTCACAGTTCTTTATTGCTGAGCAATCTGCTGTTACTGCCAATTGGCCGCAAATAATCATCTTCTCTGTTTTGCTTTCATGCTGCACTCTGTCGATGGGAGTCTACCTCGCTTTGGTGCGTGAGGGCTTCAGCAGTATGGTGTTGCGCACTCTGGTTAGTTTTTTTCTGCTGGGTAGTTTGAGCCTATTCATTATTGGTGTGATCTTTGGCGAAGAGCTCATTCCCCAATCCCTGATCTTCTGGGGAGTGTTAATTGCTACTGCCCTGGTAGTCATCACGCGCTTTATCTTTCTCAAGGTGGTGGATACGGATCAGCTGAAAAGGCGTGTAGTCATTTATGGTGCTGGTGTGCGGGCCAAAAAGCTGCTGGAAGATCTGGCTCCGGAAATGTCTGTGCTGGGCGTTACCGTTGTCGGTTGCATTCCCAGTGAGAACGAATCTATCGAAGTTGATCCCCTACTGGTAATTGAAGAGCCGCGCGATTGGTTGGCTTACGCCAGACAAGCCCAAATTTCTGAAATTGTTATTTCACCCGATGAGCGTCGCCGCAGTTCGGGCAATGCGTTTCCGCTTGGACAATTTCTGGATTGTAAGCTCGCTGGCATTGTATCTAGCGATTCGCTCAGCTTTTGCGAGCGGGAGCTGGGTAAGATTGATATCAGCTTGCTGCAACCCAGCTGGATGCTGTTCTCTGATGGATTTAAGTATTCCAAACGCCGCCTGATCGCCAAGCGCTTGTTTGATTTGGTACTGGCCTCCCTGTTTTTTCTCGTCCTCTGGCCATTTATGTTGTTAACAGCCATCGCTGTGCGTCTTGATAGTCCGGGGGCGGTGCTGTATCACCAGGTGAGGGTAGGTTTGAATGGCAAAACTTTTCGTATCTATAAATTCCGCAGTATGCGTCAGGATGCTGAAAAGAATGGTGCTGTCTGGGCTAAAAAGAACGACTCGCGTGTAACGCGCGTAGGGGCTTTTATACGTAATACCCGTCTGGATGAGTTGCCCCAGTTATATAACGTCCTGGCCGGCCATATGAGTTTTGTTGGCCCGCGTCCTGAACGCCCTGAATTTGTTACAGAGCTTGCAAACCAGATTCCATTCTATGAAACTCGTCACAAAGTGAAGCCGGGTCTTATGGGGTGGGCGCAATTAAAGTATCCCTATGGGGCTTCAGTGGATGATGCCCGAAACAAACTCCAATACGATCTTTACTACACCAAGAATCATAGTTTTTTAATGGATATGCTCATCATGATTCAAACAGTGGAGATTATTTTGCTGGGTAAAGGCGTCCACTGATCCTTGCAGTCTTCGATAATTCAGTCCTCTACATCATATATATCAAGGAGTAGCGAGTGAAAAAAGTTATTAGTAGTGTTTTCGTTATTCTGCTTAGTGCATTTTTACTGGCTGCTTGTAGTAGTAATAAACCCCTTAAAGCTCCTGAGGCAAGCGCCGGTGCAGGAGCATTACCTGAATATCGGATAGGTGTGGGCGACTCTTTGCAAGTGAGTGTTTGGCGGAACCCTGAATTATCTATAGGTGTGCCTGTCCGACCTGATGGAAAAATTTCCATGCCATTAATTGGCGATATTATGGCTGCCGATGCAACAGCAACTGAGTTGTCCGCAGTGATTGTAAAAAGCCTGTCCAGTTATGTCAGAAACCCGCAAGTCACGGTAATTGTTACCAACCCCAGTAGCTCTGATTTCCAGCGAAGAGTGCGCATTACCGGTGCCGTTCAATCCCCTCAATCAATTGCATTTCGTGAAGGCATGACCGTTCTCGACCTGGTGTTAATTGCTGGTGGACCCAATGAGTTTGCCTCAGCTAACAAGGCAAAATTGTATCGCAATGTAAACGGACAAGTTCAGGTATACAAAATCAAGCTTGACGATCTGATTAATGACGGTGATCTGGAAACGAATTACACCCTGCAGCCTTCAGATATTGTCAGCGTTCCTGAGCGCGCCTTCTGATAGATTTTGCAAACAATCGACATAATGTCAGAGAGATTTCATGGATAAAGCTTATCTAAAAGATATGTTGGTGGCACTGAGGGCGGAGTTAGTCCGTTTTCGCTACTGGTGTGTTGCGCTGTTTATTGGAGTGGCATTTGCATTTCTTGGTGTGGGTTTGGTCTGGCCAAAAACCTATACCACCAGCGCTGTATTATTTGCAGACATTACCAACATTATCGAACCTCTGCTGAAAGGTCGTGCGGAGGTTACCAAAATAGATCGTAGTGAGCAGGCAGGCGAGGTTATTTATACGCGCAATAATATGCTCGCCGCTGCTACAGCAGCTGGGCTGGTGTCCAAGCAGTCTGATGAAGCTCAACAGGATAAAGTCATTCGTCAGTTACGCGGTGCAATAGCTATCCGCAAAGAGCGCAACAATAACCATTTTACCGTTAGCTATAGCGCAAATAACCCCGATCACTCATTTGAAGTGTTGAATGCAATTGTTAATGTTTTTATTGAAGATACCGCGCGCAAAAAGCGTGAGGAAAGTGTTGGTGCCTACAACTTTATTGATGCCCAGGTGCAGACTTATAAAAAGCAATTGGAATCAGCCGAAGAAAAGTTAAAAGACTTTAATGCGCAAAATACTGACGGCAGCGAAGAGTCAGTGAGTAATCGAATTGCAGGCTTACGCCAGGAAATAGAGTTACTCAAGATTACCATCGAAGAAACCCAGGCACGGATGAATACCATTCAGCAGCAATTGGGCACCGAGGGGCAATATTTACAAGCCAAGGGGCAGGTAGATGAGCTGCGTCAACGGCGTGCGATTCTCAATAATCAGTTGGAACAATTATTGTTGAGTTATCAGGAAAGTTATCCGGATATTATTTCTTTGCGCGCCCAAATTGCTGATTTGGATACATCCATCGAAAAAATGCAATCGTCGGGAGCCGTGTTTGGTAATTCGGACAAGGTACAAAATCCTTTGTATGAAGAATTGCGCAAACAACTGGCGGACTCTGATGTTAACTTGCGCACGCAAAAGCGCAGAATGCAGTCACTGCTCAGCTTGCAAGAGCAAGAGTATGCTCGCCAGCAGCGAATAGCTGCCAATCAGGCTCAATTATCTGAGCTGACCCGCGATTATAATGTTACCAAAAAAGTGTACGAAGAAATGTTGCAGCGCAAAGAAGCTGCAAGGTTGTCGATGACACTTGATATTGAAGGCCAGGGCGTTAGTTATCGTATTCAGGAGCCTGCCTCTTTCCCGCTAAAGCCCTCGGGCATTACCTTTATCCATTTTGTTATTTTGGGGCCGATCGTCGGTTTAATTCTTTCCCTGGGTTTATTAGTCGCTTATGTGCTGTTTGATCCGCATTTCCGTTCCGCGCGTAATTTGCAGCACCAGCTACCGCCTGATATCGAGCTAATTAGCGTAATACCTCACTACAAATCGCCCTTGGGCGAGCGTCTGTTTAAAAAAGATATGTTGTTGATTCTTCTTATTCTCACTGCATCGATGGCCGCATACGTTGGTATCGCGGTGTTTTGGCAGATCGTAAAAAGCTAACTCATTGTGAGGCAGGCAGGTATTTGAAATGGATAATGCAAAGCAAACGAAATTAAATGATTTGATTGCTGACGTAGATGAGTTAGTGGAAACCAGTGGGCAATTGGTTAAAACTGCTGTGATGGAGCATCGCAAGCGCGAACAGATTAAAAATATGTCGCTGCCCATGCTGTGGTCCCAGGACGAGCTTTACGAGAAAAAAATTGTATTCACCGGTATGCGTCAACGCGATGTGCTTAATGCCTATCGTGAAGTAAGAATACGTTTATTAAAAAGAAGCAAGTCTGACAATATTGTCGTGTTGGTGTCATCCGTTGCCGGCTTGGCAGAATCAACAGATTTTAGTTTTAACCTGGCGGCTACCTTTGCGCTGGATCAACACAAAACTGCCTTGTTTGTTGATTGTAATCCCTACAGTAAAGCAGCAGATAAATATGTAGTGATGGATGTGGATGAGGGATTAACACAATATCTGAACGACTACACAGTGCCTTTGAAAAAAATTATTTATCCCAGTGGAATTGAGCGTTTACGCGTTATTCCATCTGGCGGGTCAAGTGAATCAGCGGCAGAGTTTTTTAACTCAAAACGCATGGAAGTGTTTGTGGCTGAAATTAAATCGCGCTATCCCGATCGTTTTATTGTGCTTGATGCACCATCTGTACAATATTCGACTGAAGCGCGCATTTTGGCTCGTTACTGCGATCATGCACTTTTGGTTGTTCCTTTTGGTAAAGCGGTTACCGATGAAGTTTTGGCTGCGGTTGATGCAGTTGGAAAAGAGAAGTTTGCAGGTTTGGTTTTCAATAATTGATAAGGATCACTATGTTATATGAAACAATTTCTGCGAGTTAAGCCTGGTGCATTGCTGCTCTCCTTGATGTCAGGCATGGCCAGTGCCCAGCAATTGAGCGGCCACATCTCCGCGTCCTCAGGTGAATCCGATAATGCTTATAAATCGGAAACCAATGTGCTAACTGAGCGACAGGACTCGTATGAAATTGCTCTTGCAGGTGAATATAACAATCAATTTTTGAGTGCGACAGCAGAATATACCGGATTGGATCAGCGGTTTGCTGAGCATTCGCAGGAAGACAAGCGCACGCTTGATGGTTCTGCGTCGTTAATGCTGGGAGCTCCGTCGGATCCTGTTGATCTTCAATTAAAGCATTCGCGCCATACATTGTTATCAGCTCCTGACGACATCAATATTACAACCAATCAGGATGAGCGCGAGATAGTCAGTATTATTCCACGGGTAAAAAAACGCATTTCTGCTGCCGATATGTTGCTAGCATCGGTCGATTTTACCCAGATAGATTTCACTAAAAACGAACTGAATAATTCCAAGCGTACAACGGCAGCTTTGTCGTGGCTCAGGCGTGCGTCAAAAGTTAGTAGTATCAATTTGCAGGCGCAACAGTCAGATATTAATTTTGATAACTTTGATTCAGCTGACTATCGCTACACCAATGCAGTAGTAGTTTATTCAACACAGTTACGCAACTTGTCATATTCTCTCGCTGTGGGTTACAACCGAAGTGAGCGCGATTCAGGCGATAATTACGGCAGCCCAACCTATGCGGTTAGTACGGGCTACAAAACAGCACTCCATTCCTTTAAGTTGATGTCAAGCAAGGCAATCACTGACTCGTCTATGGGCAATGGAAATATACAGGGCGTAAATCAAAACCCCATTAACGATGGTTCATTTAAAGTTGATCAGATTGATCGAATAAATACAGAGCTTTCCTGGGGAACGCAGATTCTATGTATTAAATGTACGCTGGGTTTTTCGTTACATCAAAATAGAGATGATTACTTGCTATTAGCTGATGAAGGTCGTCAGGAAGGTGGATCAGCTTCTTTTGCTTATGCATTCTCCGAAAATATTAAGGCTTCTTATCGGGCCAGTGATATGAAACAGCGTTTTGTCGGGTCGCTGATTGGCAGAGACTATGACTACAAAACACAGCGGCTTGATTTGGGAATTGGCTTTGCAGAAAGTTTCAATTTTCGCATTTTTATGGAAATTGAAGATCGGGATTCAGATGATAATGACAGAACTTACAATGAAGAGTTTGTAGGGGCTGCTATATCTTATTCGTTTTAATACGGGTTAGCTGGGATTTTTTGCCAGAAATAATAAATTGCGATTTGTTAAGTCGCGACAATTAAAAATTAATGTCTATTGAGGATTTGGGGGCGCCCATGAAAAAGTTTTTGATGATGCCGTTGTTATTAGCAGTAATGCTAACTGCCGGTTGTAGTGACAAAAAGGCCGAAGTTGCCAATGAGGTGGCTCGTCACACCACATCAGCAAAAACTTACAAGCAACAAGGTCAGTTGAAAGCAGCAATCCTGGAAGCACGTAACATTATTCAACTTGAACCGGAAAAACCTGTTGGATATGTATTGCTGACTGATATCTATAATGATTTGGGTGCAAGCTCTGTTGTTTATAAATTGCTTGAGCCAAAAGTAGAAAAAATCCCGGGTGTTGCTACAGAGCTGGCGCAAGCCTATTTGAATGGGAAAAAATACCGTTCGGCATTAAATGTTATTGCCGAGCATCCTGCTAGCGACAAAGAAGATCAACTGCGTCAGGCAAAGATTGCGGCCCTGTCCAGTATCTATCTGGGTGAAAATGATAGCAGTGAAAAACATTTGGAGGCCCTGAAGCAACTGAATGCGGCGCCAGAAAATATTGCGCTGGTTACGGCGACTGCTGCCCTGGCACAAGGGAAATCCGAGACAGCGTTGGAGATACTAAATGCTGCCTTGCAGACGGCACCCGACAATGTAGAAATCTTGCAAATGCTAGGTAGTGTCAATCTGTTTAATCGCAAATTGGATGTTGCAGAAACGCATCTTACCAAGGCCTTGGGGCAATTGCCCAAAACAGATATTCTGACCAATCAGCGACTCAGTGTACTCACGTTGCTCACTGAAACCCTGATTCAATTAGGGAGAACCAGTGAGGCCTATACTTATCAGAAGGTAATTGCCGAGGCAAATCCGGATAGCAACGCCGCGCAGCAGCGTTTTAATGAAGCCATGGAGTTATTCCAGCAAGGCAAGTTAGATGAAGCGGAAAATATTTTGCATGAATTGCGCGAACAATTTCCCAATGACAAAAACACAGCGACCTTGCTTGGACTGGTTGAATTTCGTAAAGGAGCAGATGATAAGGCATCATCATTATTTGATGAATTTATTGATCCGGAAACTGCAACTCCCACCATTATTCAAGCTGCTGCATTAGTGAAATATCGCAATAATCAAATGGATGATGCGATTAAGCTGTTAAAAACAGCAACCGACAACCAGCCAAATAATGCAGCTATTCTGGCCACCTACGGTTTGGCCCTGCTTGATCAGGATGATAAAAGTGCAGAAGGCGCCAAGGCGCTTGAAAAGAGCCTGGCCTTAGATCCCAAGCAACAGCGTATTCGCATTGCGCTTGCTAAAAGATACATGGCCTTAAAACAAAATGAACAAGCAATTGCTCAATTGCAGAAGGCATATCAGGAACAGCCATTAGATCTCATCATCCAACAGACATATTTAAAGTTGTTGTTCGATAATGGTTCTGCGGATCGCGTAAAAGAAGAAGTGGAATCATTTAAACAAAAGTTTCCCGAGAATCCTCGGGGGCATTTCATTGAAGGTTGGTATAACGTAGAAGAGAAAAATTATGCAGCTGCGCAACAATCTTTCGAGTTAGCAGCGGCAGTCAAAAATAATCCCGAGCGACAACTTGCCTATTCAGGTTTGGCGCAGGTGTACGAATTACAAAATCAACCGCAAAAAGCAGTCGCCAGTTGGCAATTGGCGATAGAAACTGACCACAGCATGACGGCTGCCTACGGTCGCTGGTTGTCGTTAATGCAAAAATTAAATCGCCAGGATGAGGCTATGGAGTTCTTGCGCGCATTGGAAAGCAGCAGCGCTAACTGGCAGCCATCTGTACTGCTATCTCAGCTTGAGTTACAGAATAATAAAATCGATAAGTCCATTGAATATATCGAGCATGCACTTAGCCGCAGTAATGAAGCAACTAACGTAAAGCAGATAGCTGCACGTTTATATCAAGCTCAAGGTGTAATGCTGCGCAAGGACAAAAAACTGGCTGATGCGCGTACGGCTTTTCTTCGTGCGGTGAAACTATTTCCGGAAAATGCTGGCTTTCTGAATAATCTTATAGAGGTTGAGCTGGCAGATAACAATATTGCAGAAGCACAAAAGTTATTGGACCAGTTTGCGAAAACAGATGAGAACGAAGCTGAGCGTCTTTATTTACAAGCCAGCATCCGAATGGCGGAGAAGAAGGTGGATGAAGGATTAACCTTATATCGAACTGCTTGGGGTTTGAAGCCTCTCGAACAAGTAGCGGAAGCAATATATGGCATTTATCAGCTTCAGCAAAAAGCAGACCTGATGTCCGCATTTGGTAAAGAGTGGGCTGAAAAAATACCCGCTAGTTATCGTGCAGCATTAATTAATGCGATCAATGCTCAGCAGGCTAATGATCAGAATGAAGCATTAAAATGGTATGAGAAAACTATTGAACTAGCACCCAAAATGCCTGCTGCATTAAACAACCTGGCCTGGATGTATTACGAGAAAAAAGACGAGCGTGCTGAAGAAATGGCTAGACGCGCCTATGAGTTGGCGCCAAACAATCCGGCTATATTGGATACCTACGGTTGGATTTTGGTCGAAAAAGGAAAGGTTGCGGAAGGTCTGGAATATTTGCAAAGGGCCGCGAGTGCAGCACCTGACAACAAAGAAATCCTGGACCATGTAAAAGACGCCCAGAAACGTAAGTAATTTCGTTAAAGTAGCCACATGTCGCCCGGGTCAATGAGCCTATTTAGAACTTTGGCCTGGGTGCAGTCCTGGGTGGATGTTTGGGGAGCGCACCCTCGAGTCAAGCTCGTTGATTTAGGCGGACGATGTAATCCATTAGAAATGGTCTATCTCCTTAATCATCGACTAAAAGGTGTGGTTCCGGTTACCAGTCTTGTTCTTGCGGGTAACGGTTATGCTGATTTCAACCTGCCCAGGGCTGAATATAATAATCTGGATTCGCTGCTCCTGCTTGCGGGTGGGAAGGAGCTCTTGATTAAAGAGCTTATAAAGTTACCGTGGAATCAATGGGCATTAACTGATTTCAGTTCAAATGTAGTAGACGAATCGTTTTCTGTTCTTTCAGAAAAATATGGTGCGAAAGTCATTGAGCCCAGGATAGAGGTTTCTTATCGCATTAAGCTGGATGGGTCTGCTAATTACAAAGCGCAACTAAGTTCTTCGGTGCGTGCAAAATATTTCAATCGCAAATCGAAACTAAGTGAGCATGGTTGTATTGAGCTCATAGAGCTATCTTCAACGCGGGATTTTTTTCAAATACTTAATGAGTTCCACAGGCTTCGATGGGGACGCCCTTGTTATTCAGCGCAATCCATGGAATTCCTTGCGCTATTTGTAGAGCGTCTTCGTGTTGAGGGAGGGCGACCAATAATGCAGCTGCTCCAGGTGGCTGGTGAAACAGTTTCTGTGTTATTTGATGTTGTCTGGAATGGCGTGCGATACAATTTTCAATCAGGTTATTTTGAAAAGAAATTCCCTCAAATTGCACTGGGTTCTTTGCACTTAGGTATTGCAATTGAACAAGCGCTTGATGCTGGACTGACATATGACCTGCTCGCTGGAACAGGAAAAAATGTCAATTACAAACAGAAAATTGCCACTGATGAAATTAATATGATTTCCACCGTTCTTGCACGAGGATGGCTAAAGCGGCTTTATTGGGCTTATGGGAAGAAATAATCCATCTCGTTAAACAGATTCCGATCCACACCGGTAAATATATGTGTGGTTTTGAATCAGTAACCCTACTGAAATTCACTCACTTAATATGGCTTCTACATCTCGATTAATGTTGCGTGGTGCAACATTAAGGGTCATAAAGACCCTGGCTGGCATCATCATTGGCTTCCTGATGATGCCATTTCTATTAAATGAATTGGGCACCCATTTGTATGGGTTATGGATCACAATAGGGAGCGTGGTTGCGTCTTATTATTTGCTGGATTTGGGTTTCTCTCAAGCGGTTACCCGCTATGTTGCGCGCTATATTCACCAAAAAGATTATGTCGGTGCGAACAGAATAATAACTACATCGCTCATCATTTATTCCGGGTTAGGCCTGCTTGTCGTAATCTTAAGTTTTTTTATAGCCCAGTTTGGTGTTGATCATTTTGTTCAAAATAAAGATGACATCCAATTGGTGCAAATCCTGCTGATAATTAGCGGTATATCACTGGCATTTGAATTTCCAGCCAAGGCGTTTCCGGGTGTCATTAGCGCCTACATGCGCTTCGACACAATTGCGATTGTTGGCTTGATTAAAACTATTGCTGATGCGCTACTAATATATGTTGCAATTAAGTCGGGCTACGGTTTAGTTGCTATGTCGCTTATTGTATTTTGTACCAGCATTCTTAGTACGTTGTTTTACGTTTACTACTGTACGCGCATTTTTGCGGACCTAAATATCTCGGTAAATCATTTCGAAAAAGGCACTGCGAAGGAACTCTTTCACTTCAGCAAGTGGGTTTTTGTCAATGATCTGAATGCTTTACTAAAAGGCAAGATGGATATATGGTTCATCGCATACTTCACGACTCTTTCTACTGTCACCATTTATTATGTTGCGGTAAGGCTGGTGGAGTATGCAATTCAGTTTTTAATTCAAGCCACCGGAATGTCCAGTCCTTTGTATGCAAAGTATCATGCACTGGAGGACCATGCCAAACTCGCCTTTGCTGTTGAGTTTTTTCTCAAAATAAACTTAATTCTTGGTGCGGTAATATCTGCCGGATTTTATATTTTGGGCGATAGTTTCATTCGTCTTTGGATGGGATCTTCATTCGATGTAAGTACAGCATATATCTGCCTTGTCATCATAGGTTGCGGCAGAATGATAAGCTTTATGACATACCCATTCGGAAGTTTACTCCTGACGGTAAAACGACATGATGTAACTGCAAAAGTAGCTATTGCAGAAACAATTTTGGCGGCGATTCTAAGTGTTTTATTAATTCCCCGTTTGCAATTGGTTGGAGCCGCTATTGCAATTGCAGTTCCATTGGTTATCGGTCGTGTATTCGTAATAAGCGTTTATGCGGCTCGCTTTGTGAATATCGCGTGGTTAGGGCTTATCGCGCGAATGATTGTATTTTTAGTAATAGTAGTTACGGCTTCTATTTATCTTCGTGGCTATTTAAATGCAACAGATAGCTATTTGGATTTCGCGATTAAAGCAAGTGGTGTAGGTATTCTGCTGGTACTGGTTGCTGTCCTTTCGTTATTTAATGCTAGCGATATAAAGTTAATCGTGAATAAATTGAAATCCGGGGTTAAACGTTAACCCAAGTAATGCGAGTTTCCATGAAAAAAGTCACCGTTATAATACCAGCCTATAATTGCGAGCGGTTTATAGGTCAAACGATTGAGTCTGTATTGCAACAGACCTACTCAAATTTTGAGTTAATAATAATTGACGATGGCTCGAACGATGGAACTAAGGCCGTTATTGAATCTTATAAAGATGAGCGAATTCGCTATTTTTTCCAGAGTAATCATGGTGGCCCTTCGAAGGCAAGAAATAAAGGGCTGGATAATGCACTGGGCGAATATGTTTTCATTTTTGATTCTGATGATCTCATGCGACCAGAAAAACTGGAAAGGTCGGTTGCTGCGTTAGAAAGTAATCCTGATGCAAATATCCTTTGCACAAGATTTTCGTTAATTGATGAGGCCAACGAAATTTTAAGAGAGGACTATTTAAAGGAATATACAACTTTAAGTGCATTGATTGGCACTCCAGGTATTGATGAGAAGGCATACTATCTAACCAGTAACGAACTTCTTCCCACAATAGTTAAAACAAACTTTATTGGGACTTCGAGTGTTGCCCTGCGAAAATCTGCATTAGTAGCCGATGAGCGATTTGATGAGGGGCTAAAAAATGCCGATGACAGGCTGATGTGGATTCAATTGCTATCGAAGCATAATGGAATTTTTTTAAATGCAGTTTTGCATGACTACAGGGTGGTTAAGTCTGGCATTACCGGGCAAGGAATGCTAAAGAAAGGGCCAAATAAAATATCCGCACTGGAAAAGGCAAAGAATTTCTGTAAGCAGAAAGATCTCATAAAGCTTCTTGATGAAGAGATATCAAATAATTACCTGTCCATGTCTAGAGAATCAAAAAATAATAAAGACGAAAAAATGCAAAGATTTTATGCAAAGCAGAGCATTAAATATCATGCAAACTATAAGGCGTTGAAGTTATTAATCTCTTCATATGCAAAAGGTATTCTATGAGTCACCTCCCGATGTCAAATCAGCTAGTGTGGGCGTTAAATGTGTAGGGCAAGCATTATTGTTCCCGTATTCAATGCGGAAAATTATATTGAGGAAACACTCAAATCAATTTTACATCAAAGCTTTTCTGATTTTGAGATAATTGTTGTTAATGATGGATCAACAGATGCAACTGAAGAAAAAGTAAAAGGCATCATTGATGATCGTATTAAATATATAAAACAGGAAAATAGCGGTGGACCCGCCGGACCAAGGAATATTGGTCTTAGAGAATCTAAAGGCGAATATATTTTTATATTCGACGCTGATGACATCATGTTGCCTGAAAAGCTGCATCTATCCGTTAGCGCTATGGACTCCCACCCGGAGGCAGATCTACTGTTTACGAATTTTGCGACTATTGATGAACAGGGAGGACAATTAAAGGAAAATTTTCTGGAAGAATATGAAACTTTATGGGAGCTATTAGATAGAAACTCAAGTTCGCCAATTGTTATCGATCCTGAATTGATTTGCCCGGCACTGGTGCGGGTAAATTTTATTGGAACATCGAGTGTTGCGCTAAGAAAAAAAACACTTCTCTCTTCCGATATTTTTAATGAATCGCTTAAAAATTCAGATGACAGATTGTTTTGGATACTATTTTCAAGAAATCACAAATTCATTTTTTTAAATAAAGTTTTGCATCAATACAGAATTTTAAAAAATAGCATAAGCAATCAGGGGTTTATTCGAAGGGGGCCAAGCAAAATTCGTGCTCTTGAGATAGTTAGGGATAACCTGAACGCTCCGGAATTGGTCAGACTCGTAAACAAACAAATCTCGAATGACTATGTGTCTATGGCCTATGCGTATAAACAAAAGGGAAACAGGAAGGGGCAGAGGGAAAATGCGTTGAAAAGTCTTGCGATAAGAATGAACATCAAAGCAATTAAGTTACTTATCTCTTCTATATATTAACACTCAGTTGTTGAAAAGTAGCATTTTACATATGACCAGTTCAAATCCCAGGTACGGAATTCTAGATCCGCTACGTTTTTTTGCTGCTATAGCAGTAATATTGTATCACTATTCTATTTACTTCTTTGGAGGGGAAAGCTTTCTATATCAAGTTAGCAAGTTTGGATATTTGGGAGTGGATTTTTTCTTTTTGTTAAGCGGCTTTGTCATTATGGCCTCTGCCCAAAATAGAACTGCCATTGAGTTTGCTGCCGCCAGGGCACTCAGAATTTATCCCGCATTTATTATCTGTCTTTTGCTAACAATCGCTGCATTGACGTTAATCGGAGGGCAAGTAGTCCCGCTAAAAGACGCCATTTTTAATGCGTTGATCGTCAATGACTACCTGGACATAAAAAATATCGATGGTGTGTACTGGACCTTGCAGGCAGAGCTGAAGTTCTACGGTTGCATATTTATATTGATTTTATTGGGTGCCTTGAAAAAGTGGCAGTATTGGTTGTCTATATGGACACTTATGGCGGCAGTTCATTTCTTTATAAAGCAGCCATTTTTTATGGGCTGGTTTATTAACCCCAGCTACTCATTTTATTTTATCGGCGGTGTATGCGCTTATTTACTCAGCAAAAATCCTGGAAATATACTGGCTAACGTGATTTTTTTTGTAAGTGCAGTTTTCGGATTTTTTTGCGCAATGGACCAATCGGAGCACTTTCTGATTTCTGTCAGTGAGCAAGAGCGAATAATTGCAGGGGTTCTTGTAGTGCTTATTTTCTTGTTTTTCTATTTTCTTGCTCGTGGTTATTTTCCACTAGCGAGCAATAAATTTTTGCTGGCTTTAGGTGCTCTTAGTTATCCAATATACCTGCTGCATAATATGGCAGGAAAAACCCTCATTGAGGCTTTGAGTACTAAAGGCAACTTACCGTTGCTAATAATATTTGGAATAGCGGTTGTGATACTGGTTTCTTATCTTGTGGTAAGAGCGGAAGAAAATCTTCGGTCTATTTTGAAGAATTTTATAAGTACTAAGTAATCGAAATACAAAGATAATTATTATTAAAATTCAAGAATTTTAAAGGTGATATTTCAAGGGGGGGAACCTCTGGGAAAACGGTGCTCTCGCACCGTTTTCCTAATCAATTATTCTGGTGTTGGAGTTAGGGGCTCCGGGCTCGGGTATGCATTAGATACTTCGCCTGAAGAATTGATAACATATAGATACGCAACACCGCGGGAAAGCTTAAAAGCACTTATTTTGCGGAGATTTACTTTAATTGATGTTGGACTCCAATCCCCGGGCTTAACATATTGAATATGTTTAACTGTGCACTCTGCATATACTTTTGCGTCACACATTTCTACCCGAGCAGGAGTCGTAGCAATATACAGATCATCAAACCAGGCTCTGGCGGTAGTGTAGAAGCCCTGGGCAATGTGGCCAAGTCGAAAATCAGTAAATTCTCCATCAACTGTTCGAATTTGATAGCTTTTATTATCTATCCCTAGCTTTCCATCCAGCCAAACTTGTACCAAGCCATTTTTTTCAGTGTAAGGATTGTTTAATTTGGTAAATATTTCCCAGCGCTGCAGTTTCCCGTTAGTGTTACCCCAATTCCAACCCAAGGTGTTGATGTTGTTCGGGTTTGGGTTGCTCGCACTAATTGCACCAGTGCTAACATTGTTATAAACACCCCATCTGTCTTGTCCGCCTGGAATAACGGGCATTAGTTGGGGCATCTGGGATTTGTTTCCATACAGGTAAAATTGCTTGTGATTCGCTGTGGCTGCGACAAAGTTGCCGGTCATTAAACGTCTGTAGGTAATATAGAGTTGATTGTATGGCCCTTTTCCTGCCCAACCAAACGCGCGAATGGTCTCTGGGTCTATTGTCCAGTCGACCTTTACCGTATTACCGGTATCATCTTCTGTTGGGGTCTTGGTGATAACTACGCCCTCCCCGTTATAATCATAAATAGCCGACCAGGTATGGCCCGCAATGGGCTTTAGACCATTAATTTTACTACCGACGGGGTGGCCTTCAAAATCATCCCAGCTAACAATCTCTCCGTCAAAACTGCCAAATCCACTGCCCGTAATCGTTAATGGGCCGCTATCAGTTTGGCTGGTTGTTGTAATTACAGGAGCTGCTAAAAGGCCTGTGGGTGCCAGAGCAATTACGAGGGTAATGAGTTTTTTAATAAAGATATGTGGTGTTTGCATATGTTGTGATCTCCTGCAATTACTCATTAAGCGTAGTACCGAAACCAGATTATGTCTTACATTAATGTAATCTATGCGACTACGCATATAGCGAGTTAGTTTATAAGAATGTGACGTTTTTCCCTTTCATGATTAATTCTGAAGCTCATTAACTTGATGTTTCAGTCGCAATACCAGAGAGCTAATTAATTGGGTGTGTTCCAGCTTAAATTGCTCTATATCTATTACCAAACTATGCCGCAGGGAAATGGCGGCCTGGATGGAGGAGGCTATGTCTTGTGCATTATTGAGGGTATAGACAAAACCCTTATTAAAAATGTCTCGATTAACTTTACTGTCAGATAGTATGGCTGGAACACCTAGTGCGGCCGCCTCATAAGCACCACAGACAAGGCAGTGATCTCGAGTTGTCAAATCAATGGCAACCTGGGCGTTGGAAAAATAGTGCACGTATTCTTCTTCGCTAACAAAACCAAGTAAGCGGACATTGTCGGGTAAGGAGTTTATATAGTCCTGGGACAGCTTGTTCTTATAATTACCTGTTACGTAAACGGAAATGTCGGGCGTCTGCTTCGCGGCGTTAATAACCTCAAAGTAAGGCTCGTCTGCCGCCCAGGTGCAAATGAAAAGAGCAAATTTCTGGTCGACAGGTAAGGGGGCTGAATGCGGATGATTGGCGATTGGTGGTATTGGGTCGGGGAAAACAAAAGGTCTTCCCCCCCATGCAGTGACTTGTTCGGCAAGATACTGGTTGCTAACTATTACCAGATTGGCATTGCGCGATATAAATCTGGCTATTCCGTTTAACAGTTTATGTTTTCCTTCAAGTGGGTAAATCCCTGCGTTGTGTGCATCGACTATAACGGTACGGCCAAAGAACAATTTAAGGCACACAGCAACGAACGATAAAACAATCGAAGGATTTTGGGTGTAAATAACTCTTATATTTTTTGAAAAAATAATAGATAAGGTTTTTGCAAATAAAATTACGTATTTAATGGCTCGCGGCTTTCGTGATGTTAGCTCATAAAGATCAACGCCAAGTGCTTGGCTCATACTTCTGTTTCTTGGTTGGATTTCCCATGTGAACCAACCTGCATTTGCTTGCTTACTTGTGCTCATTGCTATTAATGACTCTTTGAGTTTCAATGTGAATTAATTTACTGACAGCGAGAGCAATACCAAGAGCAACCCACCAATAAACCTCATATAAATCCATGCCAAATAGCCCAAGTAATAGCCGCATCAAAATATAACCAATCACGGCCTTGCTTAAATTGATTAGAAATTGATTGTTCAAGGATGTTTCCCCGAGCTTGCTCACATTTCTAATATTCATTGAATTTAGTTGTATTAGTTTTAATACAAAATAAAAAAATACAAAAAAACCAATGGGCCCAATATTGGTTAACACTTCAAGGTAGAGGTTATGAGTGTTTTGGCTTCTTCCGAACATTTCATACCTAACCTTGGAAAAGGCTTGAACTCCGACACCCATTGGATGTTCTATATATAGCTGTATTGCATCTGCAATAATCTCTTTGCGTTTTTCGCTTGAGCCGCCTTCTTTCTCCTCCCCGGTAAAAATAGACCCGAAGCGCTCTTTATATTCTGTTGGAACAAAATTGAATGTGATTAGGAGTATTGTAATACCAAGCAAAAAAATCTTGAATTTCCCTGTTTTTAATTTCATCAAAAAATAACATGTGCCTAAGGCAACCGCGACATAGCCTGTGCGGGATCCGGTCGTCACTATGATGATTAAACTAAATAGTATCAGTGTAATTAGCCCTAATTTTAATAGGTTGCTTTTTACACACATTAATATAAAGACCGCAAAAGGAAGGCAGCCCACGGCAAATCCGCTAAAGGAGTTGGGGTGTCCATACATTGCGGTTGAACCATGTAAGCGCTGTATTCCCTGGTTTTCCCACATGAGACTGCCCGTCAACCAACCTAAAAAGCCTTCCTGTCCGATTTTTAACCATGCCAACAATATAAAGGCCACAATGACTCGTAAATCTTCAATTTTTTCGGTGGCTGCATAAATAAAAAATGAAATTAGTGCAAACTTAATAACTCTGTCATTGTAAACTCGCAACGATTCAGGTTTATCCATGGAAAATATTGTGTAAATACCAAGGATGAAAATTAGTAAAAAGGTAACCTTGGTTACAGAGTGAAATTGCTTTTGTTTGTTTGAGTCCCCAAAGAATTTAACCAGGCACCAAAGTCCTACAAATGCCCCGAAGGTAAATTGAAAGCGAATTGTTTGTAATTCGGGAATGCGAAAATGCAGTTCCAGGTAAAAGGCAAAAATATAAAAACCAACGCAATATGCGAGCGGCTGGCCCTTGAAAAATGATTTAATTTCATACGCCGCTGTATTAGGGTTTGGAGATTCGAGTTTACGATTCAGGTTGTGCATCATATTACCCAAATTGATAACGGCTTAATTTGGCCACTGTGCTGATAGCATTGTGGTTGCTCATGTTGGGAGAACAGTTAGTTGCTGCTGGTAAAAATGATTGTGTGCTGCGATACACTTTTCCCAACTATATTCGGATTCAACTTTCTGGCGAGCTGAAACTGCCAGCTGCCTTGTAAGTTGCGGGTTTTCGATCAGTTTTACCATTGCTCCGGCAAGTGCTTCTTCATTGTCCGGTGGAATTAATAAGCCCGTTAGCCCATCCTCTACCAATTCCGGATTCCCACCAACGCTAGTGGCAATACTAGCTACACCTCTAAACATGTATTCCAATAAGGCATTGCTTAAACCTTCGGAGTCAGAACAGATGACACCTATGTCGAGGGTTTCGAGATAGGCTGTAACGTCTGCAACTCTCCCGGCAAAGTGCAATTGGCTATACACGCCCAGTTCCTTAGCCATGGCTTCGAGTTCAGGGCGCATGTGCCCATCCCCAATTATATGAAAACAGATTGAAGGGTAACTTTTGTGGACAATAGCTGCCGCTTTGATAAAGAGGTCGGTTCGTTTCACATGCCGGGTCATGTTGCCCACTATACCAATATGCTTGATGGGTGCGCTGTGCTCTACATAAGGCAGCCCGGCAACGTCTATTCCATTTCTAAGCAAAACCATCTTCTCGGGCGGCAATGAAAAGCTACTGCTAAAGTGATTTTTGACTACTTCCGCGTTACAGATAAAACCGGTCATCTTGTAGTAAACCCATTTTAGAACCGCAGCTTGTTTCTTGGAGTGCCAAAAACCCAGGTCACGAAAGCAGGCGATGCGTACCTTGATGTTTGCTAAAAATGCAGCCGTTCCTCCGAATATGGTCGAGTCTTGGAAAAAAGTTTGGACAATGTCAATTTTTTCGTTGCGAAGAAAACGAACTAACTTGATAAGTGCTATTGCGCCTGCAAAGGAAAATAATTTTTTTACATGCCAGTTTAAATGTACACAATTAGCTGGTGTTAAATCGGGGGCAGACTCTCTGATGGTTAATAAATAGGGAATATATTTTTTTCGATCAAGCTGGTTAATTAAACCAATAAGTTGCAGCTCTGTGCCTCCACGAATCAGCTTATCGATACAGAAAACAATTTTCACAGGTTGCATGTCGAGGCGCTCGTGGTTTATTGGGAAATGGCGGAATTGTAAATGGGGAGATAAGACAAACACATTGCCTTGCTAGAATAATTTTTTACCATCAACTCATGGCTGCCAGCTGCCAGTTGCTGAGCAAGTAATTTATCCTGTTTAAGTCTGATAATCGCTGCGGCCAAGGCTTCGGGTGATTCCAGGGGGATTATTAGTCCGGTTTTTTCATGTTGGATTAGCTTGCTTATATCACCAACAGCTGTGGCAATTATTGGGGTTTTTGCTGCCGCAGCTTCAAGCAGACTCATGGGCATTCCCTCGTCAATAGAGGGGAGGGTAAATAAATCTGCAATTTCAAGTAGTTGATTGATGTCATTGCGAAAACCTAACAGTTTTACATTGTCTTCTACTTGTTCATTGTTAATTAGTTCGGACAATTCCTGGTGTAAAGGACCTTCTCCAACAATAAGTATTTTTACGTCATGGCCCTGCAGCTTTAGTAGTTTTGCTGCTTTAATAAGAACCCATTGGGCTTTTTGACGATTCAATCGTGCACTATTCAGGATGCAGAAGTCAGTAGTATTTAACCCCAGGGAATGGCGCAATTTGGATTTTTCTTCGATATTTAATGTTGCCTCGGGAACATCAACTCCATTGCGAATTAGTTCTATTCTGTTTGGAAGTAATTTGCTTTCCAGCAATATTTGTTTTATCGGTTCAGAGACCGCAACAATTTTCGGGAACCAGCGGTAAAAAAACTTTTCCAGAGAAATCATCACGCGCATCTTAAGCGGCCCTTTGGAGGGCTCAAACCAAAGGTGACAAGTAGCTATTACCGGAATGCTGGTTATCTTTTTAAGCAGATAACCAAAAACAGATGGTTTATAGCCATGTGAATGAATGAGTGAAATGTTTTCAGCGGTGAGTTGTTTTGAAGCTCTATATAAATCAAAGATAAGACGGCTATTGGCGATAGGGATTTTTATTGCTTCAATATTGAGTTTTACTGCGGCGTCGTAGAGTGCGCTTTGGACGTGCTGACTCGGCACTATACAGCCAACTACAGGAGTATATTCACCTTGTGCAATCAGTTGTAGTGACAAGTTCAGGATGACGCGCTCTGCACCGTAAACCCCTTCACTCTCGATAAAATGCAGTATCCGCTTATTATTTGGATTCATCTTGCCTTCTCACATAGACATCATAGGGCAGCCCGCCAGTGCCTGCTTTTCCTCCGGGTGCATTGACGGTGGTAATTTTAATGAACTCCTGTTTCACCTTCGCGAGTAATTGGTCAGCTTCTGGTGAACTATAATTTTGCATAGATAAGACATACTTGATATCGCTAAACTCTACCTTGCCTTGTAATGATTCAAGTGGAGAGGTGTTTATGCCATAGTAGTTAAACCCACGATCAGACTGCGCATTGAGCATATTAATTAATTCAAGGCGCGCACGTTCTTCCCAAAGTCGTATATGGCGGTTTGTATAGCTTTCACTTTCATCCAGTGACTTTTGCAGCATATATTCATAAGCACCTTTTCTGTTCTGTAAGCTTGTTGTGCTCCATGGAAGAAACAAGGTGTCGTAACCAATTATGTAAACAACATCTTCACTATTAACATTTTCCTGTACCCATCTACTCATCTCATCATAGCGAGCATTGTCAAATTCATGTGCCTGGATATAGAGCTGGTAGAAAGATATAACGTTCACCGTTAGAAGCGCAGCAATTTGTATGCTTTTTTTATGGATGCGGGTTACTAGATATGTGCCAGCAACCAGGAAAATCGGGAGCGCTGGCAACATCCAGTAAGCTCTCAGTTGGCGAATGCTTAGGAATGTACAAAGTAAAATTACCGCAACAAATAGTAGGCTTTTGATTTTTGGCGGCATAATGTTTCTGTGTTTGATAAAACTGAAAATTGCACCGCCAATAATCGCAGGAGCAAGTACATAGCCTGTCCCCTTTAACACAGTAATAACTTGATCTCCCCATTGGATCCAGGGTGATTCATCATCTTTGATGTTTAATGCACGTAGTTTGATATAAAGCAACGGATCGAACAGCGGCGAACCAGCCGCAACAAAAAATGCGAATAAAGCTGATGCCCCGAATGGAACTGCCCTTTTCAGTGCCTTTAGAAATCCTAATTCACGAATAAGATCCAATAAGAAAAATATAACAAATAGGCATGCATGCAGCTTAAAACCTGTGGCAACACCTAATATGGCTGCTGATATATAAAAATAATTTTTACGATCACCAAAGTTGGACTGGTAATAGAGTAGCGTTCCTAATGCAACCAGAAATGTTGTCATTGTGTCAGGCCTGGCGACCAGGTAGCACCAGAGTGTGTTGTAGCTGAGTAAAAATAAACTGGCGGAAATGGCCGCCCACCAATTTGCATATTTTTCTTCTGCAAAAATATGGCGAGCAAAAAGAAACAAAATGAAAGCGGTTGCAAAGTCAGCGACCAGCATCAGTGTTCTGTAGCTATATATGTATTGATCAGGGCTATTAATAAAGTCGCGGTATGCATCTGCAACCAAATTGATACCAATCAGATCGAAGTTTCCGGAGACAGCGAGTTTCGCTACATAAGTCAGGATTGAACTCAATCCAACTAACCAGCTTTCAATATAGGTTCTCTGTGGCGGTGGCTCACCAAACCATACAAGAAAGCCAGCTTCATAAAGAGTGTTGTCATCAATTGTGACATAGGGTGATCCTACGGAAAAAACATGTAGTTTCAGTGTTATAGAGATTGCTGCGATTATCGCAAGCAATAAAAAGGGAAAATATTTATGTTGGCTAGTCACTGAATAACCCTAAAAAAACAGAATGATATCTAGTTGAAATATTGTTGCCGTTGCTCTGTTGAATGGCGATTCAATAACCATTTGAAATAGTTAAAGTCTGCATTAGTAGCAAGTCGCCCGATGAGATATTGGCTCCTGGCTAATATCGGATAATTTCGGGCGAGTAAGCCGTAGCTATATCCGCATTGTTCAGCACATTGAATGACTTCATCATTAATATCACTGAGACGACCATTGGGGTAGCAGATGCCATGTACTTTGTAACCCAACTCTCGATTTATGATCTGGGCGGAGCTGACAAGTTCCTGCGTGATTGTTTTGTAATCCAATCCGCTCAGTATCGGGTGAGTGACGGTGTGGCTGCCTACATCTAACCCATCGGCTACCATTTCTTTTAATTGATCCCAGGTAACAGGAAAAAAAGGTGCTGTTGGTTGAGCGGGGACATCGCACCCGGCAATTAGCGCTAATTTATTGATAAAGGCCTCACGCAATTCACTGGTGAGTGTGAGGCAATAGTCGCCGAGCAGATTCCAACTTAAGGCAAATTTCTGTGGCTCAAACGACAAATGCCCCAGGGGGTCTATGGAAATTTGTTTGTTGGAGCTATTGATCATTACGAACTTGAGCCTGTCCGGCCAAAGCCAGACATCACCGTTGACAAACCCGGTGGTAACGTAAAGGCTGGCGGGAAGGTTGTATTTTTTTAGAATTGGCCAGGCATATTCATAAAAGTCTCTATGCCCATCATCAAATGTAATTGCTATGGTGTAGGGCTGCAGGCTATCGGTTTTTAATTCCTGCAGTAAAGTTTCGATGGGTACAACTCTAAAATGATTCCTCAAGTAGTTAATTTGCTTTTCAAATTCTATCGGGGAGAGTCCTGAGGTATATGGGGCGTCGGTGATGCGATGGTACATAATGACTTGAGGGCGTAAGCGATTATGCCACCGTAATAATTTCAGGCCGCCACAGGACTCTACTAGTTGCAATAAAAATTGTTTATAACGCCGCATAATTAATATTTGCCAAGAATCAGTTTGGCGAGTGATTTCCAGCCATAGAGTTTAAATGGATCAAGCCACAATCCGTGTATAATCTTTCGCAGCGGCATTAAAAAGAGTTTTTCATTTCGCGCATATACCACGGCTTCGCGCATATACATATCTGCCCAGGCTTTTTTAATAAACTTGGGGTCGAGATGCTGTTCATGTTGTGCGACGAATTTATTTAAAATTCGATTAGCAAATTCGTAGCGGCCGCGATAGTTGTTAGACATCTGGCCAGACCACACCCGGTATATATAAGTTCTTTCCGGGGTGTATGCGAATTCCCAGTTTAGTGAATAGCGGAGCCATAAATCCCAATCAATGCCCATGCGAAACTCTTCATCAAAGATGCCATTTTTTTCGATGCATTGACGACGAATAATGGCTGTCCCAAAGGGAACAAAGTTTTCAATGAGCATTTGGTTGGTAACTCTGCCGGTATGCCGAATTTCACTAGCAGGTTTGATATAGCGAATATTGTTCTCATCAATATTACTGACTTCGCTGTATACAACTCCAACGCTGGGGTTGGAAAACAGCGGCATTTGTACTTCTAATTTATTGCGCTCCCATAAATCGTCAGCATCGCAAAATGCGATGAATTCACCGCGAGTATTGTTGATCCCACAATTCTTCGCTTTGGGTTGCCCCTGATTGGGTGTGCTTATATAGATCACGCGCTGATCTACTTTGTACCTTGCCATTACCTCCGCAGTGTTATCTGTGGAGCCATCATCAATCACCACTACCTCAATAGTAGGCCAGGTTTGATTCAATATTGAATCAACCGCTTGATCAATGTATTGCCCCATATTGTAAGTTGCGATAACGACACTAACCAGGGGGGGAAGATTTGTTACACCTTGCATATAGAAAACCTGTATTTGCCCGATTTTTCCTGCGGAATTTTATCGGTATCACGAATATCAAAAGAGACTTTATCTCCAAAAACAATACGAAATTCTTCCAATAAATTCTCATCCGTGCGGTTGGTATATTCAGGGCCTTTTACACGGTTAATAATAATTTCGTCGATTTTTTCTTGTACTAGCTGCATTTGCTCGATACCAGGAATCTTAGTGAGGGTTCGCTCTACTAAAGATACTCCAGCAACTTGGCCGCCATCGGCCTTTTTTAGAAAATCAGCAACTCTACCTTCAAGACGCTCCAGGATTGGTGTCGTTCTGCCGCAATTACAGCGTCGTTCGCTCAATACCCCCATATCTTCGACACGATAGCGAATTAATGGCATGCCATAATTGTTGAGGTCAGTGATAACCAGTTTTCCCGGAGTACCGTAGGGAACGGGATTGTTATTGTCGTCCAGGCATTCAAGGATGATATGCGCAGAGTTAATATGCATTCCCTGGTGTTGCTCGCATTCAACACCAATGAGTCCTACCTCTTCGCAGCCATATCGATTGCTGACTTTACATTGGAATGCTTCTTCAATTACTGCGCGCTCATGGTCCAATAGCATCATTGAGGTGGCAACTATGCCGCGAGGACGTAAATCCCGGATGGAGTTGTTGAGTATGTGTTTGGCAAAAATATAAATAGAATGCGAGTGACCAAAAATCATCTCAGGTTTGAAACGGTACCATTTAGCAACAAATTCATTCATTGAGTCTGAGTCAAGATTCATTGTGTCTAAATAAATCATTCGCTCTAGCAAAAACCAGCGTACTTTTTGTTTGAATGTTTTTGGAATGGGAGGATTGCCCCAGATGGCCGCAACACGCATGCCCGGGGTCCATCCACTAAATGAGTCGGCATAAATTTGAGCCCCATTGCGCAGTTTTTGGCAGCGGGCGTCAAAAAACAAATTTAAGGAAACTCCAGTTGACCCGCCGGTTTTTGCAGTTGGCATTTGAGATTTATTAAAGGCTGAGCTAATAAATTGCTCGGTATTTTCTCGTATCTGAAGTTTGGTCGTAATAGGGAATCGTGTTAAATCGGAGAGACTGATGTCGCGATCTGAATCCAATCCTATATCGGCAATAATTTTTTTATACCAAGGGCTTGTAGCCGCTGCATGTGTTACAAGAGCGTTCAGCTTTTTTGTTTGGAGCTCGGTTAACGCTTGTGTATTTAAATAGCCTTGCTTTTTTAGGTTTGCATACTCAGCCAGACGCACGTATCCCTCCTTGAAGTCCCAGGCTGTATAAGCGAGTCTGCCGAGCAGTTTGTCAAAGTAGCTCAATGTGGGTTCCTTATTGATGTCTTGGGGGCGATCTGGCTTAGCCAACACGCGGTTTCCACAGGATTATTTTTTCTCTTTTTAGAAATTTAATAAATGCCATGGCCGAAGCGGTATTTATAAGGCAAAAGTAGTGAGTCAGACCGAACCATTTATTTTTACTGCCATCATTGAGTGCGACAAATGCTGCTATTGAATAAAAAGCTACTTGTATAATAAATGTTGCTGCATAAAAAACACCGTCGCCTGTGATTAATCCGTTGCTCACAAATGCAATAAATAATGGAATAAAGGCAAGATAGCGTAAGAGTTTGTGTGAAACTAGCTGAAGCGTAAACCATTTGTAGGCAAAAGGGTTGAACAGATGCTTCATATCCCACATTGCCCAGTAGGCTCTCAAAGAAACCCTGACGCGCATGCGGAACTCAGATTGTGCTGAGCTTAGTGATTCTTCATTGAGAAGTGCATTTTCACAATAGGCTACGCGCTTGCCCTGTGTTACGACTTTAAGGGGTAAGACAAAATCGGGTAATTGATCTGGGTTCATGGGTTGGTAGAGTTCTTTGCGAATAGCATCAATTCCTCCATCAACACCTACTACTGATCCAGTTTCTGATTCTAGTGCACGCAGGTGGTTTTCATATTTCATATAGGCGCTGCAACCATCGCCAATTAAACTCCCGTCTTCATTAACATAAACCATTTTTCCGGTTACATAACCAATAGTGGGGTTATTAAACATTTCAACCAGATGGCTGATTGCATCGGGATGATAATGACTGTTGGCATCTGAGAAAATAATGATATCGCCAGTTGCATTGGGAAGTGCGAGGTTTAGTCCAGAGGTTTTTCCTTGGCGAGGGGATTGCCTAATCAGGCTCACTCTGGAATCTTGCTCGGCGATTGCGCTGACGATAGCGTCTGTTGCATCCTCCGATTCATCCGAGACAACTATCACTTGTACCAAGTTTGCGGGGTAGTTTGAAGTTAGCTTATTCTGAATTGTTGCCTCTATACATTTAGCTTCATTAAATGCAGGGATGATTACTGTGATTTTGGGTAGCGATACTTCTTGAACTGGTGAAGGTTCCGGGTGGCGTGGAAGACACTTAAGGAGTAGGGGGTAGCCAACATAAATGTAAATAATTGTCAGGCTGCTTAGCCAAAAGAAAATTTCCACTGTAACTCCTTAATTACTATTGGTAAGTATTTCACCAAGATTCATTATGTGATCTTTTTCGGATGCGCAGCCAGGTGATGCGCAGATGCTTTGTAATGTATACATTGAAAAATTATTATGCCCGCCAATAATGGCTGGAATTTGCAGCAACTTTGCAACGGAGTAGTTGCTTGTAGTCATTCCTGCTACATCAAACCATTGTGCTTGAGCGATGATTATACCGTTATGTTTGTTACGGAAAATTTGTATTTTAAGCGGGTTCGCATCAGCTTTATTTGAATGCGCATCAATTATTGACCAGCTTATGTTGTCATAAAGTCGTGCAATATATGGAACGAGTTTTTCGTTGCTGTCTTTCCGTTGGTAATGGTTGATCTGTACAAATACCTGATTGCCATCTATGGCGGTTTCAATTTTTGTGGGGGTTCCAGCTTCGACACTAATGGGCATTTTTTTGGCAAGTATCGGGGTGTATTCGTGAGGTATTTTATCTGCAATCGTTGATGCAGATGGTGTGATGTGAAAAAAATAAGCAAGGGCAGGGCCAACGCAAAGAACAAGTACTGGGGCAATTATTGATGGCGAACTATTTTCTTGCGTAGATATTCTTGTTACTGGTTTGACAACTGGAGCGAAATAAATTGCCGGAAACACAATTAGGGCGAATAGTCCCCAGCCAAAATATTCATGGTCGCTCATTAGTGAGCTTTGCATTTGAGACTCGTAGCCTACGATGACCAGAATAAAGATTCTTATCCAGTTTGATAGTAATCCTATAAGTGTTGCAATACTGAGAGCAATTAGAGTTTTTTTAATTGAATATCCATTCAAATAGCTGATTATATAAGCTATGGCCAGAGAGATAGTGAGGTATCTGAGGCCGGAGCAGCCATCAGCAATGATTATTTCACCATAGGGAATGAATATGCTGTTGTTGTCAATTACGGCAGCTATATTAATTTGCTGCACCATTTTGCCGACCATAAACCCACTGATATTGACAAGGGGGTTGACTAGCTGATCCCAAATTGGAATGGCATAGATGGGAAGCAGCAGTAATATAATTTCTTGCCTGAGAATGTGAGTTCCAAAAACACAGACAAAGGTGCAAATAATAAGGAGCAATAACGAGAGCTGCTCAATAATTTGTAGATTGATTAGATTGGCTAAGTACCAAATTATTGAGGATGTCCCTAGCGCAACTAAAAAAAAGATCTGAAGCCCTTTGGGTTGTGTTTGCACTCTAATAGGGGCGATAGAAAAGAGAAAATAAAAAAATAATCCAATAATAATCAGGCCGTGAGATAGGCTTTCGTCCCATTTTATCCAGCGAATAAAAAGGGATTGAACTGTCTCCTGATGAAGTAGCGAGATCAGGACAACCAGAAAAACCGGAAGTAATTTTAGGTGCAAACCTTGCGGTTTGAGGTGATGATTGTTGTTAACTTCCATGCTGGCAATCCAGGCAAAATTTTTTCGAATGTTACCTTAAGTGCATGATTTTTTACAGTTATGGTTTTTGACGCCAAAGAAAAAAGCCGACCAGTGGTCGGCTTTTTAACGGCAGAAGCGGGTACTTATTGCGCGGCGTTACGACGACGTGCTGCACCTAATCCTAACAAGCCCAAGCCCATTAGAAGCAGAGTGCTTGGTTCTGGAACTGTGCCTACTGTTACGTCATCAATGCCCCAGCCGTCATGGTTGTTGCTGTTAATGAATTCCAGTACACCACCAATTACATTGACATCGCTTTTGATGGTTACATAGCCAACATTACCATTGGTGTTGAAAGCTGGAATAACCACTTGCGTTGAAGTGCCGTTGGTAAATTTCA
Organism: Gammaproteobacteria bacterium; assembly: GCA_021151625.1. Lineage (GTDB taxonomy): Bacteria > Pseudomonadota > Gammaproteobacteria > Pseudomonadales > Cellvibrionaceae > Cellvibrio. The sequence goes on from JAGKWY010000004.1 coordinate 32,203, forward strand.
GGGTCAGGGTTGCACCTTGGTCAGTGGCATCAGCGATGTAGAAGCCAAAAGCATTAAAGCTTCCGCTCAAGGGAGCGCCAAAGGTCCAAGTAACAAGCTCGGCGTCATTGCTGTCGAGCCAGTAATCCTTCGCATTGCTTGCAAGTGATTGGCGGCCGAATTCACCAGTTCTGCGACTTTCGATCATTAGTTGGTCATTGTGAGGATTACCGGTGAGTTGTCCGGCAGTGATCAGTTCAAATGTGCCTACCGCGGTGTTGAAAACACTGCTGCGGTTTTCCCATTTGTTTTGATCTCCGGCTCCAATGCTCTCATAGGCTCCACCCAGGCCATTAAAGGTCTCGGTTGCTTTGGTGCCTACTAATGAGGAAAGGAAATCTGCTTCAGCATTTGGATCTGTGCTGAAATTAATAGTTAGAAGAGCGGCTTGGGAGCTCATTGAGGCAAGGGCTATGGCGCCACCAGCCAAAAGGGTTTTAAAAGATTTCATGACAATATCCTTCCGTGTGGATGTGAGTGATGTGATAACGCTTTAGCGCTAATGCACAATAAATGCCATTAATTTAAATTTCATGAAAAACAATTAGTTGCTAAACTTTGTGCCGCCAATTTAATGGTGAGTGTAAAAAAAGGCGACACGAGTATTTAGGTTTTTAAGTCTCAATAATTAACGCGGGTATATTTGAATAAAGTCGCTGAAAAATCCATTTGTATCGTAAACCGCAATATCAATCTGATCATCCGCTGCTATGTCATTCAGAGTGTAGTTAGTGGTTGAGTTGCCAGCTATCTTTATATAGCTTATTGAAATGCTTGTCTTTTTGCGTAGCTCATAGCCGCCTATATCATCCAGTTCCAGATAGCTGCCATTGGCCCTTTGGGTGGGGTGTCTCCATCTTAATTGCACAGTTTTGGGTAGGCCCGATGCACTGCTGGAGGTGCGAGATGATGTTGTACTACTTTTGGATGAGCTGATTTTGGATGAGCTGACGCTATTTATAATCGAAGAGCTAGAGCTGCTTTTGCTCGATGTGCTGGCTTTCGAGGATTGCTGGCTGCTAGAGGCTGTTGAAGAATCGGTCGCCGCCAGGGTGCGAATAGTAAGGTCTGTCGATTTATCGGAAACGTTGCCATTGAAATCAATAGCCTGAATTGTATAGGTATAGTAGGTCAATGGTGTCAGATTTGTATCCGAGTATGTATAAGTCGGAAACTCCAGGATGGCAATTGGCTTTTCATTTCTCTCAATTTGATACCGATAAACACCGGTGTCATCAGCGGCATGCCCCCATATCAACGTGATGCTGGTTTCTGCAGCCGATTGCAGGAAGAGTTTGGTGACGCCTGGCGGGGTGATGTCTTCTGTGCTTTCCGGGATGCCATCTTCGCTGGTATTGGTGCTACTGCGCGAGGCTCGATGATAGTTTGATGATGAGTTGATGGCGGATGAAGCTGGAGTGGGGCTTGACGCCAGGCTTGACGTGCTCGTTGCATTGCTGTCAATTTGTTTTGACGAAGAGCTGGTGACTTGGACTGGTTGCGAGCTACTGCCTTCGGGTTTATTTGTTGTTGGGGGAGGCGCATCTCCACCTGTGGCGCCACCACAGGCTACCAAAAAAAGAGAAAGCACGATTGGCAATAGCAGCGAACGCAAGGCGTGGTTTGTGACATTGTACATCTTTCTTGGTATCCGGAAGGCTCTGGTTAAGTTGGCATTAGTCCGTAAGTCTGAAATTATTTTGTAGCATGTGATGCCTTAATCGCTCGTTGCCAAGAGACCTTTTTTAAAAAACGCGACAAGCACTCCATGGGTTGTGATGAGTGTGTCGGTACCGCGTATGCGATATTATTGTTTTTAGTTATATGTAGCAATTTCCAAATCTCTATTTAGGTTCTTTAAATCGTAGAGTCATTTTTTTCGTGATCATTACCACTTTCAAGATAGTTTTGGTTAACGTCATATTTTTTAATCAAATCATAAAACGTTGGTCTTGTGACGCCCAGGAGTTTGGCTGCGGCCGAGATGTTGTTATCTGTCATGCTAAGCGCGCGCAATATGGCGCCTCGCTCTGCCTCCTGGCGAACATGGCGCAAATTGAGCGATAGTTCACCCGCTTCTGCCAAGCCTAAATCCTCGCGTGTGACATATTTACCATCGGCCATAATTACAGCGCGTTTTATTTTATTTTCCATTTCGCGAATATTGCCTGGCCATGAATAGTTTTCGATGGCCGCAATTGCGTCTGGTGTAAAGCCGGTAACGTTTTGACCGTGTTCTTTGGCGAACTGCAATTTAAAATGGCGTGCCAGTAAAACCTTATCGCCCAAACGGTTGCGTAGGGGAGGGATATTTACAGTCATTTCGCATATGCGATAGAACAGATCCTCTCGAAAACTACCATCGCGAACCATGGCTTCCAGGTCTTTATTGGTGGCGCATATCACTCGCACATCCACGGGAATCTCGCTTCTGCCGCCGACGCGTTCAATAACTCTTTCCTGTAAAAAGCGCAAAAGCTTTGCTTGTAAATTGTGAGGCATATCACCAATTTCATCGAGAAACAGGGTGCCCTCGTGAGCGGTTTCCACTTTGCCAATAGTGGTTTTATTGGCGCCAGTAAATGCGCCCTTTTCGTAGCCGAAGAGTTCACTTTCAATCAGATTTTCGGGTACGGCCGCGCAATTGATGGCGACAAAACGTTTGTTTCTACGTGGGCTGAGTTGGTGAATGGCGCGCGCCATAACTTCTTTACCGGTACCGCTTTCGCCCAGTAGGGTGCAGGTTACTGTGGTGGGGGAGATTTTTTCCAACTGGCGGCAAATCTTCAGCATTTGCGGGTCGTTGGTAATCATGCCTTCCAGTGGTGCCTGCTGCGAAATATTGAGGCGACGGTTGTAATCTTCCAAATCAAAAATATGGAAGGCGCGCTGTACTATGAGGTCCAGGGTATTTGGGTCTACTGGCTTTTGATAAAAGTCATAGGCGCCCATGGCAACAGCGCGCAAGGCGTTGTCGCGATCTGTCTTGCCGGTCATCACAATAATTTTACTGTTGGGAGCGATACGCAAAATATCCTGAATGCATTTAAATCCCTCATCGACCCCATCTTCATCGGGCGGCAAGCCCAGGTCCTGAATAATGACTGGTGCTTCGTGCAGGCGCAGGGCAGCTATGGCGTCTTGACGATTGTCAGCAACAACAGTTTCGTATTGGTCAAAATGCCAACGTAACTGGCTTTGCAGGCCGGTGTCATCCTCGACAATCAGGAGAATAGGTTTGGTGGAGGTTGATTTGCTCATGCGATCCCGCTAATCCTTGTTTAGTGGCAGGGTAATTGTAATGGTTGTGCCTTCGGGTCATCACCAGTCGCACCTGGTCGGCATTAATGGTGCGCTGGCTGGATTCGATTTCAGCGGTTAGCTTGGGACTACTGCGTTGCTGACACTCCTGTACTGCTTGATTGACTACCTCGCTGATTGAGAGACGTTTTACCAGATCAGAGTCGTCGCGGCGCAATTTCTTCAACAGGTTATTCATGCGATCAACCGAGTTGCTGATGGTTTTGATTGCATCTTCAATAAACGCGGGATTGCCTTTGTGTTTCTCGGCATTGCGAACTACCAGCGCCTGCTGGGCAATCAGGTTATTGAGGTCGTGGATAATAAAAGCAACGAGTTTGTTGTAGGTATCAAATTGGCGCCCCTCGACCAACTGTTCGGCTTGCTGGTGGCGTTTGAGATAGCTGGCTACCTGACGTCCCATGGTTTTGAGTAGATCCAGATCTTCCCAGGTCAGGGTTTCATCACCGCCGGGTTTGGTGAGCGCCATAAAACCAACCAGTTCTTCACCGACGATCAAGGGGAAAAGCAGCCAGAGATCGGGAATGTTGTGGGTCCAGCCGGGCAGTAACTCGTTGTGTTGGCCAAGTGCCAGGTTGTCGCCACTATCGGGAATAAACACCCATTCAGACTCGATAAACGCACGGCAAAAAGGACTGTCCACCGGCTCTTCTTGCAGATCAACAAAGCTGGGCAGGTTGGCCCGGTAAACCGGTTCATAGAACCCCTGTTTGCGCAGCCAGATGGCACCGCTGGGGGCTTTGGTGGTGGAGGCCACCGCAAAGAAGGCGCGTTGGTTAACTTCGCTTGCGTCTGCGGGTTGGGCGAGGTAATTGATCAGGCGCAACCATTCGTTGCGATAGTCGTATTTATAGCGGAACAAATGCTTGTTAATCAGTACCGAGAGCCGCATTCGGATGCGACTGGACACAAAGACTGTGGCAATAAGTAAGACTGCACCCACCAGCAGCAGGCTGTAAAAAACCGTGCCCCAGTTACCGCCATAAAGCCGCACATAGTAACCGCCCAACGAAAGTACAGTTATCAACACTCCAACGCCAACCAGCGAGGTAGTGTAAAAAGCGATAGGGCGAGACAGATTAAAATTGGCGGGACGCTCACTTTGCTGCAGTAACAGCAGGCCCCCTAAAGCCATAAAAAGGCAGGTAGCGATAGATACTGCCGCACGCGATTGCCAGAGCATGGGGTCGAGCCCCTTAAAGATAAGTGCGTGGGTGAACAGATAAATGTCGTAGAGGAAAATCGCCGCCAAATTCATACACAGTAATTTGATCTGGCGATCGTTTTCAGCTGCAAAACGATAGAGTTGTTCTACGCTGACCAGTGCAATTACTGCCAGCCCCAATGCAAACCATACCGACAGGCCAGCCTGATTCACATTGGGGATAAACAGCATGGCGATCGCCAGTGCGGTAATGGGCCAGCCGCCGCTAAACAATAGCTGCATGCTGGTGGGCAATTGCCTCCGCTGGCTGCTGCGTTTCAGGTTGAGGCTGATGCAGAATACCCAGGCGTTGTAGTGCAGGTATTCAAAGATAATTAGCAAATATAAGGGAGTGGAGTAATCCGAGAAGGACAGCGCGATACTGCCAAGGTGCAGGGTTTGTACGGCAGCGGCACCGGCAAAAATCCAGGTTTTTCGCTGGCGGGTCAACTGGAATAAATAAGTTGCCGTTAATAGCGCAGCTACGACTGCAGCGCTGAAATAGGCAACCAGGGTAACGCTGTTATATTCCATAACGAATTTAGTCCCAATTGGGTATAAGGCCGAGTCATTAAGCATAACAGCAGATAGCAATGGATCAAATCGCGACAAAGCGCCGTAAAGCCATGAATACGCACTTCGCCTGTAGGGTTATTTGCCGCTATAATGCGCGCCGATTTGATGTGCCTCAGGCTTTTTATCCTGTGCGCCTATAAACTGGGTTTGACGAATGCAAGTTCCCGTCACCCGACAATACCATCGAGGAAATCACCGTGAGCCCCATGAAGAAGCTGTTTGGAATTCTGTTAGTTGCAAGTTTGGTTGCTGGCACCGCTGTTGCGGAAGATGATGTGAAGGCGCGCACTACCCCGGTAGGTAGTACCTGTATGTCAGGTGATGAGTGTGCGGCAGCCCCGGCACCTGCAGCTGCAGCTGGCCCAAAATCCGGTAAGGATGTCTTCGGTAGTTTCTGTACCACTTGTCACGGTGCGGGCCTGATGGGTGCACCAAAGTATGGTACCGCCGCAGACTGGGCGCCGCGTATTGCCAAGGGCAAAGAGACCCTTTACACCCATGCGCTGGGTGGATTTAACTCAATGCCGCCAAAGGGTATGTGTGCCGCTTGTACTGATGATGAGATTAAAGGCGCGGTGGATTACATGGTAGATGGCAGCAAGTAATTGTTGGTCATCAGGCTAATAAAAAAGCGACCTCGGGGTCGCTTTTTTATTGCGCCGAATTTGGTTAACTGTGGTTAGTCAAACAAAGATCAATCAAACAAATTCAACAAGCTGGAAAGGGTTTCTTCGCCCTTGGCCAGATTTTTGGCTTCGCTTTGCTCGCCAAAACCTTCCCACTCAACATCTTCGGGGGGGAGCTCATCCAGAAAACGGCTGGGGGTGGTTTCACTCATCTCGCCAAACTGCTTGCGCTTACCCGCCAGGGTCATGTTCAGGGTGCGCTTGGCGCGGGTGATACCCACATAAGTCAGCCGGCGCTCCTCTTCAATATTGTTGTCCTCAATACTGTTACGATGGGGCAGTAAGTCTTCTTCCATACCCACCATAAAGACATGCGGAAATTCCAGCCCTTTGGATGCGTGCAGGGTCATTAGTTGTACTTGATCGCTGGTATCTTCCTCTTCCTGCCGTTCCAGCAAGTCGCGCAATACCAGTTTGGCGATAGCGTCCTCCATGCGGGTATCGTTTTCCTCGTCATCACCATCAGTTTTATCTAGGGTTTTTTGCAGTGACTCCACCAGGTAAAACACATTCTCCATGCGTTTTTCCGCTGCTTTGGGGGTGTTCGAGTTTTGGTGCAGCCAGCCTTCATAGTCGATGTCATTGAGCATTTCGCGAATGGCGTTGACCGGGTTGTCGCCGGTGCAATTGCGCCCCACTTGCTTGACCCAGTGCGCAAAACGCTGGATGCGCTCCAGGTTTTTCTCCGGAATGCGACTCTGTAGGCCTATCTCATCCAGCGCGGCAAATAGACTAATCTGGCGTTCGCTGGCATAGGTGCCCAGCGCTTCTAAGGTGCTGGTACCGATTTGCCGGCGCGGGGTGTTGATCACCCGCAAGAAGGCGTTGTCATCATCCGGGTTTACGATCAGGCGCAAATAGGCCATGACATCCTTGATTTCGGTCTTGGCAAAAAATGAGGAACCGCCGCTCATCTTGTAGGGAATCTGGTGGTGTTGGAGTTTCATTTCCAGCAGGCGCGCCTGGTGGTTGCCGCGGTAGAGCACCGCGAAATCGCGGAATTTGTATTGCTTCTGCAGGCGCTGGGTGATGATTTCGGTGGCGATGCGCTCGGCCTCGGCCTCTTCATTTTTACAGCGGATGACGCGAATAGGATCGCCCAGGCCCATGTCACTCCACAGCGCCTTATCGAATTCGTGGGGGTTGTTGGCAATCAAATGGTTGGCCACACGCAAAATGCGGCTGGTGGAGCGATAGTTTTGCTCCAGTTTGATCACGCGCAAATTGGGGTAATCCTGCTTCAGCAGGCCCATATTTTCCGGGCGCGCTCCGCGCCAGGCGTAGATGGATTGGTCATCGTCACCCACCACGGTAAGGGCGCCGCGATTGCCTACAATTAATTGCACCAGCAGATATTGGCTGGAGTTAGTGTCCTGGTATTCGTCGACCAGCAGGTAGCGGATTTTGCGCTGCCAGCGGGCGAGGACTTCGGTGTTGGTCTGGAACAATTCCACCGGAATCAGGATCAGATCATCAAAGTCCACCGCGTTGTAGGCGCGCAACGCCTGGTTGTAGCGCAGGTAAATCATGGCGATGGTCTGCTCGCCCTGGCTCTGTGCCAGACTCAGAGCGCGCTCGGGAATGATCAGGTCGTTTTTCCAGTTGGAGATTTGATGCTGCACCAGATCCAGATGGTCGCTGTCCAGATCGCCATCTTTGAGCATAAGTTCTTTCAGCAGGGAGCGGGCATCTTCGGAATCGAAGATGGAAAAGCCGGGTTTAAAGCCTAGCGCCTTGTGCTCCTTGCGGATGATATTCAGACCCAGGTTGTGAAAGGTGGAAACAGTCAGGCCCTTGGAGGCGCTACCTTTTACCAGCTTGCTGGCGCGCTCTTTCATCTCGCGCGCCGCCTTATTGGTAAAGGTCAGCGCAGCAATGTGGCGTGCCGGTATATCGCATTGCTCAATCAGATAAGCGATCTTGCGAGTGATCACACTGGTCTTGCCACTGCCGGCGCCCGCCAGCACCAGGCAGGGGCCATCGATATAGAGCACGGCTTCTTTCTGGCGGGGGTTAAGTTGAGTCACAGCAATGGCCTGGGGGAAACGTTGGGCGAGCATTCTAGCAAGCCGGATTTGCCTTGCAATCGCGATTTCAGGAGCTATAACCACAAGGTGCCTGTAGCGGGTTTGTAGTGGTTATTTGTTATATCTGGACGCGTTCAGTTTGCACTGGCCGACTGCTACCATGAAGTGATGAATCGGGTGTTTATATCCGCGCCAGACAGGCGACAGGAAGAGACGGTGAGCGATGGACAAAAAGATAAAAATTTTATTTATCGACCGTGAGCAGGGTGAATACCTGCTCATTGCGGAGATTTTGTCTCACATTCGCCATGTCGAATACGAACTGGTCTGGTGCAACCAGTTGGAGCCTGCGCTCAATAAAATCCTCTCGCAGGAATTTGATGTCGCCCTGCTGGACTACTACTGGGGCAATGCCAATGCGCGCGATTTATTAAATGCGGCGCGAGTACAGGCCTGCCAAACCCCTATAGTAGTAATGACCGACGAAATGGAAACCGAAGTGGATCGCGAAGCGATTCGCGCCGGCGCTGCCGATTATTTAATTAAAGGCCAAATCGATCACTTGCTGCTGGAGCGCGCACTGCGCTACGCCATTGAGCGCAAGCAAACGGAGCAGCATCTCTCCCGTCTCGCGCACTATGATCCGCTCACCGATGTGCCCAATCGTATTTTGTTTCGCGATCGGCTGGAACATGCGATTAATTTAGCCGAGCGCGATAAAAACAGTTTTACGTTGATGTTTATCGACCTCAACGGTTTTAAACAGGTCAATGACAATTTTGGGCACGATGCTGGCGATGCCATTATTCGCATTTGTGCCGAACGCTTGAATGCTTGCTTGCGTCGCAGCGATTCAGTGGCGCGTATGGGCGGCGATGAATTTACCTTGCTCTTGCAAAATATTGCCAACAATACCGATGTGGCGCACATCGCAGAAAAAGTGATCCGCGCGATTGAAATGCCTGCCGATATTAACGGCCATGAAGTAGTAGTTGGTTGCAGCATTGGCATCGCCATTTATCCGCAAGCCGGGCGCGATGCCGACACCTTGTTAAAGCATGCCGATATGGCGATGTACAAAGCCAAGCAGGAGCCAAACAGCAATTATCGTTTTTTCACCGAAATGATGAATCAGGATGTGCGTCGGCAACTGCGGTTGGAATCAGATTTACGTGCTGCGCTGAAGAAGCAGCAATTTGTATTGCACTATATTCCACGTGTTGATGTTTCTACCGGTAAAGTTGTTGCACTGGAAGCACTCTTGCGCTGGGATAAACCCGGTGTGGGGCTATTAAATGCCAGCGATTTTATTGCCACTGCTGAGGAAACCGGAATTTTAACGGCTATTGGTTACTGGGCAATTCGCCAGGCTTGCAACGATGTGAAAAATTTGCAGGAATTTTGGGGCGGCCCCTTAATGGTGGCGATTAATTTATCGGTGCGTCAATTTAAAGATGAAAACCTGGTGCACGAAGTCGCGCGCATTTTTGCCGATAGTGATATTCAGCCGGGTGATATTGAATTTGAAATTACTGAAACGGTATTTGCCGATAACATTGAGTTAGTATCGCTGTGCATGCGGCCGCTGGCATTTTTTGGGATTAATTTTTTGCTCGACAGTTTTGGTGCGGGCAACTCATCACTTTTGCATTTGCAGCGTTTGCCGATCAGTACCGTAAAAATTGATTTGAATTTTTTGCAGGAGTTAAATCGTAGTCACACGGATAAACGTCTGGTGTCGGCAATGATTGCGCTCGCGCACAATTTGGGTAAATTGGTAGTGGCGGAGGGTGTGGAAACCAAAGAGCAAAAAGATTGGTTGAAGGAAATGGGCTGCGATTTAATGCAAGGCTATTATTTTTCCGCGCCCAAATCCTATCTGGAAATTATGAATTGGCTGCAGGAGTCGGCAACACGTCAGCAGCAGCTCAATTAAATATTAATTTCCCGCTTGTCGATCAAGTGTGCGATAACTTAGTGCCTCGGTAATATCGACGGTGTTGAGTTGGTCGCGTTCATTCATATCGGCCAGGGTGCGCGCCAGTTTTAACACCCGATGATAAGCGCGCGTAGATAACCCCAGTTTATTAATGGCCTGTTCCAGTAAATTTTTATCGCCGGTTGTCAGTTCACAATGATGTTCGAGCTCAGGTGCGGTGAGCAGGTTATTGGCCTTGCCCTGGCGCTGCAACTGGCGCGTACGCGCTTGTTCCACACGTGCGCGAATGGCCGCGGTGCCGTCCCCCAGGGTTTTACTTTGTAATTCGCCCTGACGCAAGGCGCGCACCGGCACATGCATGTCGATCCTGTCCAACAGCGGTCCAGAAATTTTATTGCGATAGCGTTTCACTTGATCTGGCGTGCAACGACAGCGATTGGCATCGCTGCCGTGATAGCCACAGGGGCAGGGGTTCATCGCGGCGATCAATTGAAAGCGTGCGGGAAAACAGGCCTGGCTGCGCGCGCGGGAGATGCGCACTTCGCCGCTTTCCAGCGGTTCGCGTAACACTTCCAGTACTGTGCGCGAAAATTCGGGCAATTCGTCGAGAAACAAAACTCCGGCGTGGGCCAATGAAATTTCGCCGGGTTTGGGATTTGTACCTCCCTGTAATTTCCATGTTTAAATGCTAACGTTAATGAAAAATACATTGGTATTTGTTAATGACTAGCGATTTGACGCATTCCCCGGCCCGTACTATCGGCATGAACTCCAGAAGTGTTACCGGCACAGTGCCCGGTATTGGGGCGTATGAATCAACTTTGGAGAGGGATTTAATGGAAATCCTTCGCTTCGATCCTGAAGTTTCGAGGGTATCGCCCCAGCCCATCCGTATCGACTTTATTAAACCTGACGGCTCTCAAGGTGAATACTATCCCGACGGTTTAATCGAATTTAAGCCTGAACATCCTCTGTTGCCAGTTCTTTATGAAGTCAAATATCGGGCTGACTTCAGAGCCAATTGGCGTGAACTAATGCCAAAGTTTCGAGCTGGCAAGCAGTTTGCCTTGGGGAGGGGATGGCGGTTCGAGGTTTTTACTGAACGGGAGATTCGGACACCCTATCTTTCAAATGTTAAATTTTTGTTTCCCTTCTTAGACCGTAAATTCCCAGAGTCCATAACCACATGGGTTCTTCAGATTCTTTCTGACCTTGGCGAGGCTGATCCAGACTTCCTGCTGTGCGCCTTATGCAAGGACAAAAGTAACCGTGCTGAACTAATACCGGTGATTTGGCATTTGGTAGCCACTGAGGCAATCGATTGCGATTTGGAGGTGCCCTTAACCATGCGTACCAAGATGAGGGCATATATCTAAGATGAAAACTATACGTCCCGGCCAGCTAGTCTATTGGCGCAATGAGCCTTACATAGTGATGGAAATTCGTGGTCTGAGTGAGGCTATTGTCCGTTCTCTCGATAATGCAATTTCTGATGTAGCCCACGTGGCTGATCTCACAATGGCGCCGCAAGCTGAAAAAAATATGAGCGCACCCCATTTGCTTGCTAAAGGGCGAGACTGGAGGACTGCAACTGAGCGATATGAGCTAATTAAGCCTTTACTTGAGATGCACAATCGGCAGGCATCAGATGTTGATGCCGTGGCGTGCAAGGCAAAAAAATCACTTACCACAATCTATCGCTGGATCGCCCGATTTGAAGAGCAAGGACTGGTTTCTTCCATGCTGAGAAGCGAACGATCAGATAAAGGGGATAACCGAATCAGTCAAGAAGTCGAAGAAATCATTCAATTAAAAATTGAAGATATTTATTTGGATACAGATAGGCCCCCCGTCACTGAACTATACGAGGAAATTGAAAAGGAATGCAGGTCACTTGGGCTTACTGCTCCCCATAAAAATACGGTTTATGCGCGAGTAAAAAAAATCGCAAAAGAAAAACTCCTCACGAAGCGATACAACGCGAAACATGCAAGGGAAAAAACTAAACCAGTACCGGGTACATTTCCAGGAGCAGATTTCCCAAATGCAGTGGTGCAAATTGACCACACGCCCGTGGATGTTATCGTTGTTGATCGGGTACATCGGCTGCCTATAGGAAGACCGTATCTAACTCTGGCGTTGGAGGTCTGTACGAAGATGGTGTCTGGCTTTTGTATGACACTTGATCATCCTAGTGCGTCAACTGCTGGGTTATGTATTTCTCATGCAGTTAACAAAAAACACCTTTGGTTAGCAAAGCGTGACATCGATGCCGAGTGGCCAATTTATGGGAAAATGCAAAAAATTCATATGGATAATGCGAAAGAATTTAGAGGCAATATGCTCAAGAGAGCATGTGCTCAACACGATATTATTATAGAGCATCGCCCGAAAGGCATGCCCAATTACGGTCCCCATGTTGAACGCGCGTTCAGAACGTTCATGTCGAAAATGCATAGTCTTCCAGGAACAACTTTCTCCAATGTTAAAGAGAAGTTGGAGTATGACTCAGAGGGGCATGCGTGTATGACACTGCAAGAACTGGAACTATGGTTCACACTATTTCTGGTTTATTACTATCACCATAAGGGACATAAGGGTATTTCGGATATACCTCCAATTAAACTTTATACCCAGTTAGTTCATGGTACGACGGAACAGCCTGGTGTTGGGCTTCCTGCGCCTATCGAGGACGAGGCAAAATTTCAACTCGATTTCACTCCCTACGTAAGGAGAACGGTGCAGCGTGAAGGTATCGTGATAGATCATATTACGTATTACGCGCCTCCTTTAAATAAATGGATCGGCTCGATAGATCCCAAAACCAAAAAAGCAAAAAAATTCATTTGTGTGCGAGATCCCAGAGATATAAGCATCATTTATTTTCTAGATCCGGATACAAAGGCATATACACCAATACCCTACGCAGATAATACGCGACCTCCAATTAGCTTGTGGGAACTCAAGGCTATATTGAAGAGGCTCAGTGAAGATCCTTTGAATGTCGTTAATGAGGAGATGATATTTACAGGAATTGAAAAAATGCGCAATGTAGAGCTGCAGGCTGTCGAAAAGACACGTCTTGCTAAACAACAGCGCGCCACTGAGAAACGGAAGCGGCGGATGTCGGAAAGACGTGAGGGATGGAAAGATGTTCATGCTAAGCAGCCAAGCGTTGCGCCTGTCGATATTGCAGATACTGTAGTAATTGATGAACCTATTACGCCAAAAAAATCCAGAAGATTTTCTAGTATTGAGGTGGTGTTACCAGATGAGTGATTATTCGCATCTAATGGAGGGGTTATGGCCGTTACTCGATAAACCTATCGAGAAAAAAATTCATTACATTCTATCTGACAGGTGGATTGGTTACTCCAGAGCAAATGAAATTTTGCAAAAAATGGATGATCTTTTGACGCATCCAAAAATAGATCGGATGCCAAGCATGATGGTGATTGGAGCAACCAATAATGGGAAGACTCAACTTCTCAATCGGTTTTTGAAAAACCACCCACCGTCACGAAACTATGGTGGTGAGAAAATAATCGCACCAGTCATTGGAATTGAGGCTCCCCCAGGGCCGAGTGATTCTGCTTTTTATGGTGCAATCCTTAAACGATTGTACGAGAGGGTTCCTAAATCATCTGGGGATGACATTCGTGATAAAGCATGTGAGGTTTTGGAAAAAGTTCAAACAAGGGTATTAGTGATTGACGAGTTGCACAATATTCTTGCCGGGTCATCTAAAAAACAACAATTGATGTTGAACGCAATTAAATACGTCAGTAACACGTTGAATATGTCGATTGTTGGTGGCGGTATAGAAAGTTTAATTAATGCGGTAAGTGTCGATAGCCAGTTGCAAAATCGATTGAAACCGCAGCGTCTGCCGCTATGGCGAGATGATGAGGAATTTGAAAGTCTCCTTGAGTCTTATGAATTCATTTTGCCGTTAAAAGAACCGTCAAATCTTACTTCAACTCGATTGGCCAATAAAATATTAGCGATGAGCGAGGGCACCATTGGTGAAATATCTGCGCTTATCAATGAGGCGGCAATTTATGCGCTAAAAAAAGGGGATGAGCGGATAAACGTGGATGCCCTCAATAATTGCGGTTTTGTTTCTCCATCTGATCGTCGCACCAGATAATGTGAAACTGCTGCCTCTGCATCCTCAACCTAAAGATGGGGAGATACTATCTTCCTGGATGGTGCGGTTGGCGTTAGAAAATCACTTCCATTTACACACGTTTTATTCAAAGCTTCTTGACTATAAGCAACCGATCTGGACAAGGGATGTTGACAGAAGCGCGACGCCTGAACTTATCCACCTCCTATCCGATTGTTCAAGTTGCCCTACTGCAAAAATTGAAGCCGCTACGCTGCGACACTACGACGGATTTATTTATGAAGATGTTCGAACTCACGGTGTCGCTCGGTGGATTATTCCTTTAGGTGTATACCACCGGCTTCATCGAAACGGAATGCAATGCTGCCCACTCTGCCTTAAAGATGAGACGCCATACTATCGATTGAAATGGCGGACGTCCTTTTTTACAGTGTGTGAGAAGCACAGGTGTTTTTTAATTGATGAATGCCCCAAGTGCAAATCAATCGTGGAGTACCACAGGTTGGGAATCGGTAAGCATACGTATGCGCGCTCATCCGAATTAAACCTATGTTCCCATTGTTACTTTGATTTATCTGAAACACCACCAGTTTATCCGCCTCGATTACCAGAGCACATTGTTCAAGAATATAGGAACGCTTTGCAGAAAGTTGCAGGTAACAGTTGGAGTTGCACAATGAATTTTCCAACGGCGCATCCTCTCGCTTTCTTTCATGGTTTAAGAGGACTGTTAATGCTGGTAAATAAACGGTCATGCATTGAATTACGCAAAAATATCAATCATTCGGTTCCCCTTAATCTGCCGTTAGAAAAAGAATGGTCACTTGAATTCGGATATTTAGAAATCAGAGAGCGATTCAATTTATTAATGGCATGTTTTTGGTTAATACATGACTGGCCGAGCAGATTTGTGAAGGTTTTGAAGGCATCCCATCTATCACGCTCCAGATTTGCAGAGAATGTCGAACAATTTCCATTTTGGTTATTGCAACCACTCAATGACTATCTGGATCAGCGACACTACATCCCGTCACCTGAGGAAGTAGTGTCGATTATTGGATATCTCAAATCCAGAGGAATATTTGTCAATGCTCCCTCAGTTGCCAAAGTGTTGGGAATTAGCATTGATTTTGCTAGATCCTACAAAGATCTGTGGGAATAATTTAGATCGTAAAATAATTTTCTTAGAGGCAGTAATGGCTTTCTGTTGTGAGGCCAACGGTTTCATTCTATTGCTATATCATCTTTAAAATCCAGGCGATGAAATTTTGTGTTGCCCAGCATTGTGGCTGCAGATGCAAGATCATAATTAACTTGCATCAGCATCCAGCTCTCTGGAGATCGACCAAATACTTTGGATAAACGAATCGCCATTTCAGCTGACAATCCAGCCTTTTCGTTAATGAGTCGATTCAAAGTGCTAGGCGATACCTGTAGCAACGATGCAGCATGATTTGCTGATATATCAAGTTGCTCCAGGTAATTGCGCTTAATAAACCCGCCTGGATGTGCCGGGTTATGCTGTTTCATTAATGATAGTCCTCGTAATCTACAAGGTCGGCTATGCTTTGGTACGCAGTAATGCCTAGGGGCGGATGTGTAAATATGATCAGCCCCCCCTGATCGTAGAAAACTATGGGGGATGTTCAAAATTGCTTAGTGCGGCGAGAGGTAGATAAGTTAATTCCTCGTGTTAGGAGTCAATCCATAGCATGTTTTCCTCAGTGCTAAATACACTTCTGAAACTGTGGCATGGTTTATATTTGCTCTGTAGAAGTTGCTTGGTCATTTCTATTCCGTTGCCGTCATGAATTAATCCTTTCCACAATTTTGGTTTCGGCTCCACCTGCGCCGCATTTTTGGTCACCTGCGGTTTTTCTATTGCCAAGCGAGTGGCAGTAGGTGGCAATACTCTTCCGTATAAAGCTTAATTATTCATTATATAACTGGTAAACTAATTTGCAGTGCATGATTAAAATTTGCCATTTATAGAATTTTATCATTATTATCAAAGGGTTATAAATAGAATGAATGGTAAAATTATAGTTCGTCTAGTGGAGGCCGCATTAACCGGTAACATCGACCAGGTTCGAATGGCGGCGAATCTGCTCAGTAGTGACCTTTACAGTAGTCATCCGGAGCTCAGTCGGCAGATTGCGAGTGCTTCTGGCGCAAGTGGTTTAAGGGGCTCTTTGGAGCGAGTTAGTCCGCATCCTGTCCGCGTCTCCAATAACACACTGCAAGAGAGCTTAATTCGACCAGAGCCGGCTCTGTTACCTGTCGAAAGCCCTCTCTTGGCATCAGAAGTTCGCGGCCCTATCGAGCAAGCGCTTAGTGAGCATAAATCTAGGAAGAAGTTAGAAGAAAACCAGCTTGAGCCAGTAAAGACTCTTATGTTTATAGGGCCTCCCGGTGTCGGAAAAACCATGACTGCGAGATGGATGGCGCAACAACTTGGATTGCCTCTTTTTATTCTTGACCTGGCGGGTGTCATGAGCAGCCAGTTAGGTAAAACTGGAAGTAATTTGCGATCCGTGATTGAGCATGCGGCTTCGCGCCCCAGCGTTTTGCTGTTGGACGAGTTCGATGCGATTGCAAAAAAAAGAAATGACGAAACGGATGTCGGTGAATTAAAGCGGCTCGTGGCTGTTTTGTTGCAGGCAATCGACTCCTGGCCAAGTACATCACTGTTAATTGCAGCAACGAACCATGCAGAATTATTGGACCCGGCAATATGGCGTCGTTTTGAAGAAAAGATAAGCTTCGAGAATCCTGATGATACTCAAATCAAATCGTTGATCGAACATTTGACGGATGATAAAAAAATAGCATCTCTTTTCATGCTATTTCGTGGAATGTCATATAGCGATATCAAAACATTTATTATTCGCTGTAAAAAAATTAGTTTAATCAATGACGTTAGCCTGATTGATCAGGTTATTTCCACGCGAATATCAGAAGCTTCGTTTGGCTCGTTGCCATTAAAAGATAGAACACAAATCGCTGCCCTGATGGTGATTGAGTCTGGTGTGTCACAGAGACAGGCATGTCAGCTTATGGATGTTTCGAGGCCAACGCTCGCAAAAGAAATTCAAGCACAAAAAATTTAACTTTGGGATATACAGAGGACCGTAATGAGTAAGAAGAATCCAATTCTATCGAAAGCAGAAGTATATGAGACCGCTGCACCAAAGCAGACCAGGCCAGACTTGGGAGACAAAGCGGGACCTTATACTTTTCCTGTTGCAAGAGACAGAGTTGCGAGAAGGCTTAGAGCTACGTTGGCAGTTGCAAATACGTTGTCAGAAAATATGACCCCCGACGACCAAATTGTCACCTCTTTAACATTGCATCCCAGCTTCTTAGCAAAAACTTATTACCCAAAAGATATTTTGGCAAAGTATTCGTTAAAAAATTTGGGAAGCAAAGAGGTCATTATAAATCCGGAAGTATCGGTTACTGATGAGCAGCGCGCAGGAAATATTTCCAGTTCGTTATTCTTTGTGTCCGGAAAAAAAGAAAACTTCAATCAATTGTTGAGTGATCTTTTATCAAATCATATGGATGAATCCTCAAAAGATGATTTGGTTAAAATTGAAGATCTGGTTCTTTTTGATGCTGAGGAAAAGCTTGCGCCTTCCTCAAAGTTACAAGCTGAGAATACCGAGTTGTGTTATGAAGTGGTGTTGCATGCATCACCAAATGATCATTCTGTTTTGACTGGCTTCTTCGATTATATTGAGTTTTTGCAAGGGCATTGTTTCAAAGATAAAACTCGCTCTGTCGATGCATTGACGTTTTGCTTTTTAAAAATTAATACAAACAAAATCAGAGAGCTTGCAAAATTCTCTTTTGTACGGGTTGTTCGACCTCTAGCGGAGATTAAGCTGGCTGACAGAATGATTACTCTAGATGCTCGTAACGAAGTACACGTAGAAGGCGCACGAAATATAAACCCGAATTTGGCAAAAGCAAACATCGCTGTCTTTGATGCCGGGTTGTTTCCGGAATCAAATGAAAACGCCCATATACGGTATTTTGATCTCACTGGGCAGCCTACAGATGCTGTGCATAGCTATGTACATGGTTCGCGTGTCACTTCTGCTCTCGTTTATGGCGAGGCTGAGGATTATATTTCCGCTTCCAATGTTGTGCTGCCGGTAGATCATTACAAGGTTTACAGTGGTGCTGATGAATTCGATATTGGGTTAGTAGATGTTTTAGACAGAATCCAATCCGTTTTGCAAAGCACACATTATCGGTTCGTAAATATTAGCCTGGGTCCTGAATATCCTTGTTCTGATGAAGAGCCTAGTTTGTGGACTTCCACATTGGATAGGCTTGCAGAGGAAGGTGGTACGCTCATTGTCGTTGCGGTCGGAAACGCTGGTATGGCAGGGGAAGGCTTCTCGCGAATCCAACCTCCTTCGGATCTATTAAATGGACTTAGCATTGGTGCGGCTAACTCTAAAGGTGATGAATGGCATAAGGCCTCATACAGCAATATTGGTCCCGGGCGTCGGCCTGGCTACATTAAACCCGATGCTCTATATTTCGGTGGGGAAATCGGCGAGGGTAATCCTAAAATTCAACTGATTACCCTGAATAGCTTTGAATTAGAGGAAGTGTATGGAACATCGTTTGCTGCACCCTTAGTGACTCGACAGGCCGCATTGATCGATTATTTCACAGAGGGGCAGCTTAACATCGCGACAATTAGAGCTTTGTTAATACATTCGACAAGCAAGCACGATTTAGAGAGAAAAGATTGCGGCTGGGGACGAATCGATAGTGATATTGAAAACATTCTTTTTTGTTCGGATAGAAAAGTGACATTTATCTATCAGGGGGAATTGAAAACCGCGACAGGTATCCGTGCCGCGGTACCATGTCCAAAAGCATTGGAAGCCTTCAACGGAATGGCAAACATATCTGCAACGCTTTGTTTCTATGCCGAGGTAGATCCTCAGCATACGGTTAGTTATACGAAGGCGGGTGTGGAAATTCAGTTTCGACCGCATTCGGAAAAATTCCATTACGACAAAGAAAAGGAAGCTTATGCCAAGGAGCCAGAGACAAGAACGTTATTCAACCGGAAAAATATTCTTGGTACTGAGCAGACCTTAAGGAAGGATAGTCACAAGTGGGAAACCTGTTATAAAGTTTATGATCGCATGCGCACCTCATCTCTGAACGAGCCTATTTTTGATATTCGTTATCGCACTAGAGATGAGGGGCATCAATTAACTCAAAAAGAAATGCAAAATCTTAAGCCCCTGAAATATTCTATGATTGTGACGGTCGAGCTCGAAAAAGAATTTGATCTTTACGCGTCTATTTTAAGTGAGTACACATTGTTACAGCCGATCACAATCAATATCGATGCGGCGGTAGCAGGTTTGGGAAGCGAATGATTGTGAGGAATTCACATGAACAACAATGACAAAGCCACAACATATTCTTCCTTGCGAGCCGCTGAGGCAAAGGTGGAGTCATCGTTTTATGCGAGCTTGTCCCAAAAAACATTGTTATTGATATATCAAATTGCTGATGGCGAATTGCATAATCCGGTGTCGATTTCATCCATCAAGGCCAGGATGAGCATCAATCTGGAGGCGCTTACTAAAATTCTTGATATTTTATTAACGCAAAGCAGCATCGATGTAAAAATTGTCGAAGGGAAAAATCCTGAAGCCCTATCAGCGGATGACATACAAATTTTCCTGACTCACGACGGAAAAACCATTGCGAAGTCAACCATGTATTCTATGCAAGGCTTTTGATTGTGAAATTATCACACTGGATGTTTGGTTTCGGATCGCTAGCTGTGATGGCGATAACCTTGATAGTTGGTGTATCTATATTTTTCCTATTTCCGGATCGGATATTTGATTACGCCGTCGTGTGGAGCGCGGGATTATTGTTTAGTGCTATCGAACTGGGGTCGCGATACAAAGACGATCCCTGGTCGGTAATTGCAAGCTCTCCAGGATTTATCTATTTGCTAACCAACGGTTTAGTTTGTTGTTTCGGGTTATACATCATTTTAGTATTCGGTTTAACAGAAGGAAAAACGGGGCTATCGGATATAGCTGTGAGAACGCGTGATGTACTTTACGCTTCTCTCGGTAGTTTTTTTGTAATGAGAAGTTCGTTCCTGAAACTGGGTAATGATAATTCCCAGTTGGACCTGGGTTTGAACTTGGTACTCAAAAAATTACTTGAGATGATTGATCGTCAAGTGGATCGAGTCCGGGCAAGCCGACGTTCTGAAGACATTACAGCCATACTCGATAAAGTCAGTTATGAGGACTTCAATAAAAAGGTATACCCGTTTTGCATTCAAATTATGCAAAACATTACTTTGGAAGAACGCAATCAATTGCTTTACGAACTAAAAACTATTGAAGCTAGCGATGATTCTGAAGCTACTAAAAAGTATGCTGCAGGTCTACAAGTGTATAACTTGGTTGGTCGCAGTGTGTTGAAATCAGCTGTTGATAACTTGCGTCTAGAAGAGTTGCCTCCTCCAGATGCGACTGAGCCTAGCATTGATCCTGTGGCAAGGATGAATAGAATGATTACTGAATTATTAAAAAAACATCCCGGAGCTAAATAAAAAAACTAGGTAATGCTTTTGTAGGCTTGAAAGTAGAGTTGCAGGAAATCAATTTCTTGACGCAGGGGATTGGGTCGATTGGATATCTCTACGTTACCCTTGAGGCAGTGTGGGGAGGCTAAAAACAACTGAATAAATGTATAATAAGGTTATTCTGCAATCTGGAGGTCATCATTAATTAATATGATGACTGGCTCATTTATTCAGTTTTAAATTCTAATCCAAGCTCCTTAATCCTATCTTTGATTTCGTCCGGAACCTCATTTAGATTAATATTCTTCATGGGTTCTTGAGTTTTCATGTAGGTGAAGTTTTGTGTTGAGATAATACGATTTTCTGACAAATCAATGCTGCGGGTAGTGGGTTTGATATTCGGAGCTTGCCTAGGAAGACGTAATCCATTAATCATAGGAATGATGGGAAGTTGAAATCTCGCCAAGTCTAAATGCTTATCTTTTTTGCTGAAGGGAATCACAAAATGGAACATGTAGTTGGAAAAAGCAAGCATACAAGTCATGTACGGATATTTTTTCTTGTCACCTGTTCGTTTAAATATTGTCAGCCACATTAAAGGAAATGGGTTTTTACCTGGCACCATGGTTAAATCCATCTTTAGCGTTTTCGCATCAAAGCTGGCAGGTTTATGATTGTATCTAACCCAGCGGATGCCCTCACTGAAACCCTTGAGGGCATATTCAGGTAGAGCTGAAATAGCCATTTTAACGAAACATTTGTAAACATTAATTGGGACATATTGAGTAGGCGATGACTGGATTTTTAAAGTATTCTCATCCAAAGACTCAAGCATATCTGAGTCTTCACCTTGAATAACCACAATATCCCCATTAATCGATTCTGCTCTATCTCCGCTAGAAGACTTTGTTTTAGGTACGCCCTTTTTGCCAACAATTTGGCTTGTGGTTCGAGCAATACCCATGAAGTTTGCCAAATTATTCTCAAAATTTTTATCAAAAAATGAGTTGCATTCATCACACTCATCATTTGAGAACAAAAACTTATTTCCCAAAAGCTCAGGTATGGCATGAGCTATTTTGCTAAACTTTACTGCTGGTCTGCTTTTTCCGCAGTATCTACATTTCCCCTTCTCGCCAAGATTGATTTTTTTATTCAGAAAAAGAGATTTTTCAATTTTATAATGCTCAAAAATCATTTTCAGTCACCGTGGATTTTTCCAGTATAGCCTGTAATAATTTTATTCAGTTACCACATGAAAAACTCAGATGGGTTTGTTGAGTTTAAATGAGGTGGGTTGCTTACTATATACATAGATAGATAATATAGCTCTGTACATTTAGATAAATTAGCATTGCCCACATAGAGCGCTCGTTCAGCTGGTTCGATCATTTTTACGGCGCTGGTTATTTTAAACTCAGTCCCCGAACCTAATAAAATTTCTTCTTCACTCACCGCATTGTTTCCATTTTCCATCAGGGCCATAGTTGTGCCAGGCGGAATATTGATCTCAAGTACGGTTGGAACTCCTAAACTTGGATAGAACTTTGGCAGGCACTGTGTACTGCGTGTTGTTGACAAAAAACAGGGATATCGAAATGCTTCTCCTAGCATTACTTTCGGTCCGCTCGGAGTAAATTCAGAGTCTGATGTCATTCTGTAAACCCGAAGGTGATCAATATTTTTTGCACGAATAATTGAACTTATTTCTTCAAATTTTATTAAATCTTCTGCTGTTGTTGTTCCTCCTCTTAACGCTCCATTTAATTGAAAACAATAATTGTCAGATGCATTTTTATATTTTTTATATACATCTTGACGGCTTAATCCATTGTGTAAAATCGCTAAGTGGTTAAAAAATTTATCATCCGGTTGCATTAATTCCCCTAAATTTTATGTGTTTAGCTGATTGATATCTAGATCAAAGATTTACGTCTACATTGAATGCAGGTAGGCAGTTATATGGAGGCTACTCTCCTTTACTTTGAAGATAATGTTCCTTAATTTTTTTATTTCTTCTTCCTTTTTGTTAACTATTGGTGCAGGTGAAAAATTTATGCTGACTAATTTACTCGAATATAGTCCAGAGTATCTTTTTGGAGCTTGGGATCACCCGCGCTCAAAAATATTATGTTCACTCATGCCATATTGCATATGGATTGGAATAATCACCTTTATTTTTCTTGTAGCTTTGAAAGTCCTCTTGATACGCTGGGTGTGAATATAGATTGTCCAAGTTATTGGGTTCTCAAAGTAAGCTTTAGTTAATTTTTATTAAAGTGCTTATAGGCAAAAAATTTAAACTGTGGAGGCAGATCACAGGATATTCGATCTGCTATCCTTTATTTAAAATATGCTTTTTGCCATGATGAGACTCAATGAGTTTGGCTGCATTCGTCATGAGGAAGGTTGCCATATAAGTATGATGCACAGTTAGCACGAGATCTTGAAATTTCTGATCTGCTTCTAGTGCAATTACTTTTAGGCCAAGGCTTTGGGCTTTATCAAAATGGATGTGCCTCGAATGCTCTTTTGTAGTGGCGGGGTTGTTTAAATTTTCCATGATGTTGGCAATCCGTTTGTGTTGTTCATCTTCGTCCACATCAGCAAACATCACGCTCACCAGCCATTCAGGAACAATGCTCTTTGCCAAGGCAATTGCTTTGTCGCATTCTTCCAGAAATGCAGCAGGATATTTATGAAGCATTATTTGCCACAGGGGAATCGTGTGTGGGTTTTTTTCAATTTCGACGGATGCTCTTTTAAATTCCTCTAAAACCGCGAATGCGGAGACGCCTTGGACAAAAGGGTCAAAGGGACCAATACAGGAGTGGTGTCCCATAACTATTTCTTTTGCACTGAGCGCGATCATCGTACCCGCTGACATTGCCATTTGAGGAACAATGACGCGTATATCGCTTCCGAATTTTTGCCTTAAATAATAAACAATCGATTCAGCTGCTGTGATTGAACCACCTGGAGTGTGGAGCATTAGGTCGAGGCCTAATTCACAATTCATTCCTTCAATTGCATTCATGAATCCATTCTTGTCCATGTCGTCAACTTGCAAAAAATTAACTCCAGAACCTTGCGCACTGAGCCAGCCTGAGTAATAACAAATTAAATTTCGGCCAGTATAAGCATGAAGTCTTTGCACATATTGTTCGCGAATTCTGTCTTGCGCGTTGTTATGCTCGATTGTCTGAATTTCGGTTAAAACATCGTTGAAACTGGGCAAAGTGTTGCTCCTAGCAAAAAAAAACCCTGCCAGATAGCAAGGTTTTTGAAAAAATTAAAATTAAAAAGTGGTACGTGTTGTATGATTTCCTACAAGCGGGTTTGCTTTTACTTTCGTAAAATTTGCCGTTGATGCAGAAACAACTTCTTCTTTAAAAAGTGGATGGAAGGTGAAAGACGTTAAACCTGAATTGGCTTGCGCTTTCTGCTCCGGCAATGCATTACAAATTTTTTGCTGGGCTTCCACTAAACTGAAATTTTTCATCACATCGCTCCTAATGTGAGTGGGAGTGGCATCGGACTGATTCTTATATAGGTTGTCCACCAATAAAAAATGCCCTCAAGGGGCTTTTTTATGGAACGAAAAACACCAATTAGGGATTTCGTACTGACAGCCTACACTTTAAGACCCGAAAAATCAAAAAAAATGCTGCAAATCTCCGTAAAAAATGGTAATGCAACAATTGATGACGTAATCGGCACTGGCTTAATAGTTTTAAGCTATCATTTGCTTAAGCTTTATTCCTTATAACTGCTCTGGCGTGAAAAATCAGTTATAAGGTTGAATCGGGAAAATTAAGATTAAGATAAAGAAAAGCAGGCGGCAATTTCACCGTATTACAGCGTTCGATTCTTTGTATGTGCTAACGGACATTCACATTCTTTTCTCGTTATTGATTTTCCGCTCTTTATCTGATCGCGTTGCATTTTTAAATGTCACTTCACAGCGTCAGTTAATTTTAGCGAAGCTGCTAAAATTAACTTTCGCTAATTGGTAAGAACTCCGAAATTTCATGAGTGGTGTAGTATTCCTTTGAAACAATATCTTGCCACTTTGGTTTATATGGACCATTGGCACTTCGTACTAGTCGAATAGTATGTGCCTGAAATAAATCATCTTTTTCCCTCCACACTCCTTCACCATGATCTATACAAAGATGCTCCGTTTCCAATCCGTTTTTCAATGTAATTTTTATCTTTCTTAATTTTGAAAGATCTATTCCGTATTTATCACTCATGATTTTCTGTCGCGTGCACGTTAAATTTTAAAGATTCAATTGAGGTTATTTCCAGATTCAATATTGTAATTCTAATCCGGTGGTGAAAGTTACTGCCGATTATGATTCAGGCGTTTCAAGATGGTCTTCCATTGTATTAAGCTGAGACTTTATTGCTGATCTCTCAGCGTACATCAAGAGGGTGTTTATGGTGCTACCTGAACTGGTTATTTTTGATCTTTACGGTACTCTGATCCAATTCGGGGTGAAACGCCACCCATTTCGCCGCATTTTGCAATGGGCTAGGCAGGAGGGACGTTTGCCGAAGGCGGATGATGCCAAGGCATTAATGACCGTGAATGGCAGTGCTGTCCATATATTCTCGACGATGGGTATATACCCACCGGTACAAATGCTGTCGGAGCTTGAGTGTGCCATTGAAGAGGAGCTGGATAGTCTTACGTTATTTGATGATGTCCTACCTACATTGCACCAACTGATCAATTGGCAAATTCCCATTGCAGTGTGTTCTAACCTGGCGCAACCTTATGGTGCGGTAATCGGGCGGTTGTTGCCGGAGCTTCCTCTCCTGAAATGTCTGAGTTACAGCGTTGGCTACATCAAGCCAGAACCTGAAATCTACCAATGGATAATAGAGCACGGGGGCGTGCGGCCGGAAAAGTGTTTATTTGTGGGTGACACATTCCTTGCGGACTATGAAGGTCCGACAGCATTTGGTTTTCAGGCACGGCATTTGGTTCGTGGAGCGATGAGCCATACAGAGGTTATAGGATCGTTGACCGACGTATTGACTGTAATAAGCGACTCTTGAGTTGTCGATATGGATACGCGAGAAATAAAAACATTCACCCCAGTGGCGCGAGGCGGTAACCGTCGCGATGCCCGTTATACCCAATGTTGTGAATTGCTTAAGTTGCCACAGCGTGGGAAGGCTTTGCTCGACGCCATTAATAAAGAGTTTTCGGTCGAGTTGCTTCGGGATGTGGCGGGCAATCTGGCAATCGATGTTTACAAGATGGGTACTTACATCGATATAAAGGCTGCCACGCTGAATAGACGACTGCGTGAAGGGGCATTAACTGCCGCAGAAAGTGAGGTGTATGATGCGGTGCTCGATTTGTGCGGTGGTGACAAGGTGATGGCCTATCAATGGCTACATTCATCTGCTGTTGGTCTCAGTGGTGAAATGCCTATCAGCCTGATACGAACCTCTACTGGTTCGAATGATGTTTTATTGTTAATCAGTAAGATTGAGCGCGGCGTATTGACGTGAGTTTTATTCATGGTTTTATTGTAAACTGATCTATCGATGCCGCGCCCATTAACGACACCAGCTAATTACCGGTTCAATTCAAAAGGGATTTGAATGTATACCTCGATTGTAACGGACACTCGTTTTTTCCAAATAAAGTTCACGGAAATCCTCAAAGGTCGGCGTGTAAAAAAATCCTACTTCGAACTTATTCAAAAGCCTGGAAAAGTACTGAGTACATTCGAATATTATCAAATCGCCTTATCACAACTTCAGCTGATAGAAAATTCATTCGATTTGCGTGAAGCAGGAAGTGATTCTGAAAATTGGAATTAAAATTCTATTCTGTATATCTGGTCCTAATATTCCAACGAGATGAATGCATCGCAGGCAGTTCTGAAAGAGGCATTCGTGTCAAAATATCCAGCATGAATATTTTCTTCGGGCGCAATGGGATAGGACTAATTGTTGCTAAGTGCTCACTTCACTATTTTCCCCTTCTCCGCAATATCTTACATGACGTATGACTTGAGGATATGTAGCAGTATAGGGCTACAATAATAATCTGTACTGCGTGCGTGTTTGTTTCAGCTGGGAATGAACTGGTCAATGAAACCTATTCATCCTTTAGTTTTTTAACTATTAAATGCTAGTGAATGATGAAAGGCTATGATTAATAGCTTCTCGTCAAGTCGATTTTTTTTACACGCTTTAACTTAGATTTAGCTATAGGTGTTTGATATTCAAGTTATTCATATTTTGGCATGACTTATGCCTCATAAATTAAAATCACTCGTATTGTTTAAGGTGATACGAGCGACACTTAATAGTTTGGATGAGTAAAATAATCTTATAAAAAAAGAAATAAATAAGGATTTTCTAATGAAAAGTAAATTAAAGGCTGCATCTATAACTTTCATCTTCGTATTAACTATTTTGAACAGCAGTATCGCAGATGAAAATTTGGTTTCGCATAACGAGCTAAAAATAGGTGATTTCAATGTTGATATGCCAATAAACAATCTCACACTTACAACAAGCACAACTTATCCTCAAGAGATTAATAGTGCTATCAAAACTAAAAGTGCCGAGTTACGCGGTCCAAGTTGCGATAAGAATATTACAATAAGCAAAGTGATAGCATCGACAAAAAGCGTTCTTGAGAAGCATAAACTTAGCCCTCCAAAATTTGAACAATCTAATAGCTCAACATTAAATGTAGCAACCATGCCTTTAGTTGATGGTCACTATGCGAAATTCTATTCGTATTCGGCAAGATTGCACAATTGTCCTAGTGATAGGTGTGAAATTTTTTTTAGTGTAAATAAAGTTGAAGCGCCGTATGTAGAGGAAAATAAACTCATTGAACTGAGTAAAGCTAAGCTAACTGATGATTATATCAGTGGAGCGTTGGTAAGAAGTATTGCCAACCTTACAGAGGGATGTTGATCCGCAATGAATGAGTACATATTTATTATTGCCCCTATTGTGTGGGCTTGTGTGTCAACGATATTGTCACTAGTTTTATATAAAACTAGTGAATCTTTCTTTGAAGAGGAAAGGAAAACAGATGGCGCCATTCGTCGAATCAGATTAGTTGGCTCCACTGTTATTGCTGCATTGATATTTCTGGGGCTTGCCAAATATACGTCGATGGAAGCGATGAGGGGTATTGCCAGTGGATTGGTTCGCATTCCGTCACACCAAATATCTCAGATTCAAGATTCCGTGACTAATCTGGTAGATTCAAAGCAAAAGTTGGCGATGTGTGTAGAATTGTCAGCATTAAATGAATGTCAGCTTGAAATAAAATCTGTTTATATGGAGATAGATAGTGTTGAAAAAAACACGTCAAAGTTACATGGCTATGATAACTAAAGATTATAATTCAACCTGTATTTTTCATGACACAGTAAAATATTTTTTTATACTTTTTTTATTAAAAGCAAATTATATATTTGCATCTGATTCTTCGGAGTGTGCATTATGGAATTCAATTTATAAAAATGCATTTACTGGGTTTGAAGATTTTCGTGGACCATTCAATAAAGAAAGTGAAAATTATTTCGCCACTACATTTTTTCCTAACGCAAAAAGCTGCTTAATTTCAGAAGATAAATTTAAATATTCTTATACTTGCAATTGGGTTTATGATTTAAAAAATGAAAACCTCGCGATGGCAGAGGCGAGCTCTTTTAGTGACTTTGTTCGTGCCTGCATGAAAAGAGAGAAGCGAAAAAAATCAGGGTTAGTCGTTGGCAGAAAAGCTATCCTTGGATCTACGATGGTTTACTATGACTCGGTATGGGACAAAAATAACCGGGCTCAGTTTGCAAGTATTCAAGTATCCCGGCGCGCTGAATCCAAGGCAAAAGATGGCAAACTAATTCGGGCTGCTGGTTACAATTTATCTGTTCGCATAAACTTTAGAAAGTACTAGCTGGATAGCACTATGAACATTGCGCTCTCTATCATGATGGTATTTTACTGTGCTTCGGTTCTGGCTAGCCCGTGGCCAACAGGGGGAAAGGATACTTCGAACACAACTAATTTTTCTGCTGATCTTGGTGGATGCGCTAGTTTTAATAATCAGTCTGCTTTAAAAGGAGTGAAATTTAACGGAATCACTCTACAAGATGCCGAAACTCCATTTTTTACTGGTTTGCTAAAAACTACTTTTGATCTAGAAAAAAAATTTACTGTTATTCCAGCAATTGCGCTTTACGATGATCTAGCCCCTAATGCTCTTGCATTTTCATATGATGTTACAAATTTGTACCATGAAGATGGAGCTGTGTTTTTGGGTAGAAATCTTATTGAAAGAGAACAGAAAAATAGCATTTATTGGGGGACTGTTTTGAGCTTTATTCTTGCCCATGAGTATGCGCATATCTATCAATATAAGAAAGATATAAACATTTCAAATCCATCTTTTGAATTGCATGCAGACTTTCTTGCTGGATGGTATCTTGGTGTAAAGAATTATGAAACCGACGGATTATTTGCAAATTTTCAAGCTGCGACGGAAGCCTTGTTTGAAAAAGGGGAATATCATTTTAATTCAACTGACCATCATGGAACCCCCGCACAACGTATTGCTGCAATGCTTTCTGGATATTTAGTCGGGCTACAGCATTTGAGTGTAGATGCTGCATCTAGCCAAGGCCTCATACAGGTAAAAAAAATCTCTGAAGATAAATAATTTGGACAGATTATTCTAATCTGTTCTAGTCGTACTAAAATTAATTGGAGAAAAAATATATTTTTAAGTATAGAAAGTGAAATTCAGTGATTTATGTGAATAAAGATAAATTGGTTGCGAAACATCAATGAGCATTCAAAAAATGTTTTTATGCGCGATGTTTTAACATGAGTGAAAAAAGGAGTTAGCGGTTTAAGTTATAAATTTAAATTATTAAATCTAATCTTACTTGTACAGGGAATTTATATGCTTGAAAGTATAAAGTGGTTATTTTTAATTTCCTTTTTATTGCTGAATAAATTTTCATTTGCCAATTCAGAGGAAAAGATAGAGAAGACTTACACAATTGGAATTCCAGTGGGCACATTGGAAGGTATGATAGACCCGATAAAATTAAACAATTGGGCTCTAGAAAATGGACTAGTCCAAAATTGGGATCTTGCGCCCGGAGGAACTCTTGATGCGATATACGAACGCTCGGTTGAGGTGGCCGAAAAACATACTAATCCTACACTACAAGATGTTCGAGCTTGGGCTGAAAAAGATAGAGTTATTGAGTCCATCAAGAAATACACAAAAAATATAAATGATTACCGACGTCTTTTACCAGGGCAATACACTGGGCAGTTTTTATTTGGCGCAAAACCGACCACACCCATAGCCACTGACACAGAATTAGCCGCTTCTCAACTCAGCATATCGTTGCTAGATAACTCAAAAAGTGATGTTCTTTCTAAGGTCAAATTAGAAACAATAAAACCAGTTGCCGATCCTAGAGCATCTGCGATGCAATTTGTAGAACTGCCAGAGAAGCTATGGCATCAATTTGCAAAAACCTTTGGTAATGTTGAAGTCGAGACTGGTGTATATCCAATTTCGATAAAGCTAGAAAACAACGACATCAATCCATCCTCCTTTATATTGGCTGACAAAGATAAAGATGCAATCAAAGCAGCTCTAGCTCAGCCAAATTTTTCAAGCCCCACAATTATTGTCATAGATGACTCTTGGCCTTCAGATGCTACATCTGCCGATGCAATGGAGTTTAGAAATGCTGTAAATTTTTTTTGTGATGCGCTAGACGAGCTTTGGGTAGCTAAAAAACCATATGATTACTCAGAAAGGAAATGTCCAGATAGTTTACGGTACGCAAAAAACACTGACAGCCCTAAAGGATTTAAATGTATTAAAGGGCAAGACTGTCGAACGCATGCTTTAAAAATAAAACAAGCATTATCTGAATTTACATCTATGGCGTCAGCTAATGGAAAATCTCCGATAAAAGTTATTTATCTACCATTCAATACTGCTCAATCATACTCATGGGACATTCTTTCCAGAATCTTAATTTGGCATGCAATAAATCGCCCTTCTTTTATTGGCATGAATATATCAAGTAGAGACTCACTAAATAGTTATCGAACATTTATAGACGCAACCAAAAAATCCATGAGTTCCGAGCTTATTCGCGGCGCTGAATATAATTCTTCTAGTTTGTTAGTGTTCAACGCCATTATGACATTCGCTCAAACATATTCGCTTCTTAAGGGCGAGCCTGTTTATATCAATGCATCGTGGACATTTAATGATAAGTATGCGCCAGTCTCAGCAGCAGATCTTGGATTTAATATGGTATTTGCTGCTGTCCCTGGTAATTGCGATCCTAATGCCTCTAATCCCATCGATAGATGTACAACAGATTATATGTCTAGACTTGAAGAGCCGATTAGATTTGTAAAGGAAACCGAAGCGGATGGTAATTATGTTGGCGTTATGAGTTTGGCTCAGGATGGTTCGCCTTCCTGCAAGTCAATGAGGCTAGTATCAAAAAACGTAGCATTAGGTTTTAGTGGAGCAATTGATGGTGACTGCGGCACAAGTTTTGCGAGCCCTCGTGTAGCTTGGCTCTATGCGCTATATACCGCAAAGGCTCCGCGTGTTTCATCGCAACTAAAGACTGAATCTACTGCTATTGCAAGAAATTGGTCAGTACAGACTATGGCAAGATTCCGTGATTTCAGAGTTTGTGAAGGTTCTTTCATAAATGACTATTCATGTATGTACCTCAAACCCCAAAATATTTTTAAACCTTTCATGGAGAAATAGAATGAAATTCGTGATAACTCTTCTAGGCGCATTTTTTTTAACTGGATGCTGCTTCTTTAATCCAAGTCAGTGTGTCGATTCTGAATCAGCTATTCAAGCTTTGAAAAAGTGTGCAGGGAGCCGAATACAGCCATCAGATCACATTCTATATTTCGGTCCAAACAATATCCCAATTGGAACCATATATGAAAAGGTGGAGGACGGTTATGATGCATCATGGCGCGGTACAGAAATTACTGGAGATGCTCCTCCATCATCAATCGTTGAGAAGCCTGCTTATGGAAATTGTTCATTTAAATCGAAATCCTCAATAGATCTCAAAGCCGCATTTGGGGCTAGTATTGAACCGCTTCCAGTAGGAGGGGATTTATCCTCTGATTTTAAAAGTGCAAAAGTTATTGATATGTCAGCTGATCAGTTTGGTTGGGAAACTCTCTATAAGGGGCCATATCGTGACCTTCTTCTGAAAAAAACCAATATACACAACGATATAGTGCAACGAGACGCAGCTGCAACAATAGCTTTGGTCAAAGTGAAGGGATATCGAGTTACACTCCAAGTTGCCAATGATGCAGCCACAAGCCTGAAAACAAAATATAAAAATGGTCCCTTACCAAAGGGACTTACTGGTGACATAGATGCTAATGTAGGTGTTCAATGGACTGGTGACAGCACTTTGGTCCTTGTGATACAAGATGAAACAACGATTGCAGGAGTTATGAGATCTTTCAATAAAGGTCAATTGCAATCATCTTCCAGTGCTGAAGACTTTTTTTCTTCTAATGTTGCAGAGGATGGCGGAAAAGTTAAGTTATACGAATAGATAAATTATCAGATTGAAAATTTATTCTACAAATAATTATCTTATCCCATCTATCCTCGATGTGATGCTAGGATAGGGGAGGGTCAGTTATCTCGTTGCACTGACAATGGCTTGCACTGCACAGTAAGCGAAATGAATATACATGGTCAAAAAAGAGATTAGTATTGCTGCTAGCTAGCCATTGCCTTGAATACAAAATATATTGCAGCAGTATAGGTTGCGACAAGGGCAATAATTTTTACCCAATCTACCTTAGGTTTCTTATTGACTTCAGCTTGAGATGAGCTTGCCAACGAAACATATTCCTGTTTCAATCGGGCGTACTCAGATTCAATTTCCTTAAGTTGCTTTTTTCTCGACAGTATTGAATTGACCGCCGAGCCGAAAGCCGTTGGCGTTGAATAATATCCATCAGCGTATTGATCAGCCAAGGTCCTGGAGTGGCTGTGTCCAAGCGCGGTGTAAAAAGGAATCGAATATGTCAGCAGAAAATAAACGATAGCAGAATCGTTCCATATTTCCATCGTACTATCATCACCTCCGCGAACAATAGCGAACGCCCGATAATTTGTCAGCTCTGCTTCTTTGAGGTCCTCGATTAAACTATCGGATCTGTTAACACGAATGATGAACCGGTTGATATTCTTCGTATTACTGCTATGTAGTTGCGACAATACGTCATTCATTCCAATGACTGTGCCGAGCAAGAGCACTGACGATAAATCCTCTTCGGAAAGTAAATCATCGAGGCTAACAAAGCGTGATTTTTTTAGCAGAGATGAGTCGGTTGTTACCGGTTTGTTCGTTAGCTCCCAAGATCCAACAATATTTCCATCAATGTAACATTCCAGCCCAGATATATAAGTGCTCGGTTTTACAAAAAGCGCACCTTCAACAACGATCTGTGATCCTTCATGAACCTGCTGTTTACTGTCACATTTTACTGTGAGGGTAAAGTCTCTATCCTTGAGTGTTATGTAGGTCGCGTAAGAGTACCGATTGATCTTGGTAACTGTTCCTTTTGCTCGTACCAGGCTTTCAATTTTTGAGGAAATTTTCTGTTGGCCGTAGTATGGTTTCGCGCACTTGAGTGCGTACCTCATATCTGGTGTATTAGAGCTTGAATATATATATCGTTTCATATTGTCGAGGCTAAAGATGCAGCCTCAGCTAACGCAAAAAAACTTCACGACCTTCCTGGGGATGATAATAAAGTGTTTGTGTACTGCGTCGGCGAAAACCGAGTTGGTGAATTATTAGCTTTTAGGACGCATAGAATTGGAGGCTTATCTATTGCGAATCCTTGGCATTTGGTCGTGATGCAGATTTGGTTTCGCTGGAGAAAAAGTAAAATCAAAACTGAAAAATTCGTCAGCTCCGGCTCGGCAATTTTCAAAAAGTCTTTTGATTAGTGCTAAGTAGTGATAGTGGCAAGATGCAGGTTCGTCTTGAATCGTTGTTGCCGTATGCCATCGTTACTCATGCTCCAGATAACATAAATGTAATGTAAACCACATTCAGAAGCGCCAACAAAAAAACATCACCAAATAATTGTTGAATAGGCAATGCTGATCGCACGAAATAAAAAGATCCGCATGAATAGCAAACAGGGAATTTGAAAATTTTAAGTTGTTAAATACTATAACAAGTATTCCAACGCATGGAGAAAAAGCCAATCCGTCTCTCACAAGGCGGGAAACGGATGTTCTGAAGCTAATAGCAGCAGGAATGTCTTGCCAAGAAATTTCCCAAGCCCTCTCAATTAGCAAAACAACAGCTAAAACGCATCGCCGCAATCTCATGGGAAAGTTCAAAGTCCATAATGCGGCGCAGCTACTGTTTAAAGCTACGGAGCTTCGATTACTTGAACCAAAAAAATCCTCTGATTTTTATTTCAGCGGCATAACACCTCGCGAAAAACAAATAATGGAGCTTTTAATTGAAGGCAAGACGAGTAAGAGCATCGCTCGAAGCTTGAAAATTAGCGATCTCACCGTGCGCAAACATCGCGAAAACCTCTTAAAAAAGTTGAATCTGCGCTCCACCACCCAACTTGCTGCATGTATTGGGATACGACATCGGGAGTATTTCGATAATGATCACTAACATTCATCATTGCAATTAAGAACTTACTGGATTGACACCCCGTTTTATTTTATGGGGCAACTGAATTTTCGCAAATTGCGAAAATACTATGCTTGCAATGGTGCATGCATATTTAACCGACCTGGAGAAAGGAAAATGGGAAAGCAAAAGGCAATTGAAGACAAAATGAAGACAGATGATAAGTTTCGTCTGGACGTAAATAATGAACAAAAGCATATTGACGAGGTTCTGAAACCGAAATCACAAGAATTCGATAAGTTTGTTGATAACTTTTATTTTTCGAACAAGTGGACGGATCAGAAGATTTTCGGGCAAGAAATTAAGTATGATTATCAATCCGAAAGCACATTCGATCTCAAAAATATTTCGTCACTAGTACAAAATGCCGCGAATGCCATTCTCAGCGGGGGCGTAACGGATCTACTTAATCCACCAGACCCAGTTGACCCAAGTGATCGAAATGCAGCATCTCTGAGTGCCAAGAAAGTCTCCACAAATTTAATGGTAAAAGCCGCTGTCGCAACAATCAGTGCCGTCCTGGATCTATTTAGCTATAAAGCCACAGGAGTAATCCAGCATGCAATGGAGAGTCATCGAATTGCTCCAGGTCTTATGTTGCACGCGCTAGGGGTGACCACAAAGTCAAGCGTCAGCGTTTCGACTTCTGACGGCTCTCTAATTATGAGCGCGATTGCGTATAAGCTCGTGTGGTGTAAAGACCAGGCTCTGGTCGAACAGGATATGCACTTTATGGCTTTCATTACGGCGCAATTGGATGATTTAGAAGCCTCGCTAAGAGTAATGCAGACTGACTACAACAAAAAATGCAGAGATATCTCGATACCGATAAGTGATCTTCAGGCCTACCATATGAGGCTGCAATTTCTGAAAAAGGATCTTGAAGAATATCGCGCTGAGGCGAATCATCAGAATATAAAAAATGCTACTCAGCTGCGCTTACAATGCGTGAACTCGTGAGGGAAAGCCATGACCACATACCTGTTCTATGTTAGAGGTCACGGGTGGGAGGAAAAGAATGCCCCCCTTAATCCGACCGATAATCTCCCAATCGATTTAATCACCGTCGGCAAAATGGGATGCACAATGGAAGATGAAGTGGCAGACACCATTATATCGCAACATTGGAGTGACATTGAGATCAAAGACGCGGTGACGCGGAATAGGTTGATATATTGGACCCACGATGAGCGCGATCTCTGGTGGAAATACCGCGGCCAGCCCCAGTTTGAACGGCCGAAGGTAGAAATCAATATGTATTCCACATTGAACAAGAACTTATGTCTCAGTGGTGATGATTCGCTGAACAATTTACCAAAGTTTCCGAATCTACAAAATTGTGGCATTTGTTATTGGGATGCGAATACCGGCAAACTGCAGTGGCCTATTAAATTGACACATCGCGAGACGATTACACTGTCAGAGATTCTTGATAAGTTAAGAAATATGCTACAGAGCGATGAAGACATAATCCAATTGTACTGGACTGCATGCATGGATGCTAATTTCTGGTCTGGAACAAGCAGGGCTGTCAGTTTTAATCCAGCGCAACTTTAAAACTAGTGTGAAAATAACCCAGTACACTAAAGTATTACTGGGTTATTTTTTCATTAAATACTCAGTCCAGCGCTACCTGCTTAGGCGAGGAGAGTCAGTTACGTTGCGAGCAATCGCAGGCTTACTCGGGGTCGGCGTCGAATATGTGCGGCCATTGGTAAAGTCAGTCCAGTACTGATATTCCTGAGTCATGCCCGGAACGTTTTCCACTGCTGTCCCCTGGTTCGTACCGGCTCGTTAGTGCTGTGATAAATGCCAAAAGAACGAATGTAAACTGCGTGGCGATTCGGGCCAACATTTCGTCAAACTAATTAGATGGACTGGCCATGTTCTTACGCTCCATTTGCTCAACCAGTTTGATTAACTGCGTTCTCACGTTCAACAGATCTTCATAGGTTTGATTATCAATTATTACAACAGAACACTTGTTGCGAAGTCTTAATCTCAGGGGGCGCCGGCTATCTTTAATACGCTGAATATTGGCTTGTACATTACGAGCAAAAAATTTACCACTTAATACCTTCAGTTGACTTGCCTGAGGAAGCCTTCCGGCAACATCAATCACATTGCCAGTGTTAACTTGTGGCTCTCCCGTGTGAGGGAAGGAGGATATGGTGGGTGAATCAAGTGACCTGTCCATCATGAGATTACCTAGCGAGTCATCAGTGAACGATACTCCGACTACAAATATTGCTCAAGGAAACTCCGCATAGTAAGTGACTTTAGCGTTGCCCCAATTTTGGGCTCAATTGACTTTTGCCGAAATCCGATTAACAGGAAGCAGCAATTAATTGATTTATTTATGATTTTAACCAGTAGTGAGACTTATACCTGAAGAAATTGATCCACTTACCGGAAATCGTATTGGGCAAACTTGTATAGTAAAATTTTGGCGGCAAATTCTTAAAGCAGAGCTGGCAACTTTAAACATTTGGAGTATGTTTGGTTAAGTGAAAGACAGTCCCTTCAGAACAAAATCAATCATTGAGATATATCAGAGGATTTCACTTGTATTTGATACAGCTTTATTGAGCTAGCGGGTTTTGTTGTGCTTGGTGATTAGGAGTTCGTCAGTCAGAGGTAACAACTTCTTACACCCCATGTACGTTGTGGCGTACTTGGGCGGCGATGCTGACTAAGGGTCTTTGCTTACAGAGAATGCTGTTTGAGTATGACGCGCGGGTCTAAATACGACAGGGGAGTGGTAATAAGATGCTTGAGTATCATGCTCACGTTACAGTGCTGCGTGGACTGCGCGCCACGCTTAGCTCAGCTTTCTCGAGCGATCCTATCCTCGCAGCCAAAGTAGCCGACCTCTCCGCAACCGTCGATGCCGATCCCGACGCAGCCATAATGGGTGCCTGTATTGATGTAATAGTCGCACATGCCAGCGCTGACGGCACCGAACTCGAACTTCTCGAAACGGCCGCAGATCTTTGGGCTCATGGCATGTCAATCTACGACGACCTCGTCAAATCACGAACGGAGATCGAGGCATCTCTTTTAAATCCAACAGCGCCCAATGCCATAGAACTTATGCAATCGGGGGTCAGTCGACTAGACGGAATCCGCACTGGGGCGCTGCAGATCGCCGCAGAAGCGGAAAGCCTCAAGCAAGCCATATCTCCCCTCCGACATCTGAATCCGCACGCTCGACAGGCCGATGCGCCATCGAAAGACTGGAGCTGGCGCGACGCGTTTCTGGGACGCCGCACGGAAGCCTTCGTTCGTCACGCGTTTGAAGGGACTAGCTCGCGGGAGAAGGCTTTCGCCTTTGGAGTTCTGAGTAGTTATGCGGGTAACACTGCCGGATCGGCTTTTCTAGGCTGCGTCGTTGGAGGTCCCCGGCGATCACACCGCTATCGCGATCGAATCGCCCGTAACACCGTTGGTGCATGGCTGCGCAGCACTTTCAATACACCAGACACGATTGCTCTGTCGAAGCATATGACCTTCAGCGGTCCGACCGGAACGACATCATTCCCAGCCGACCTCGCGAAGATCCTCAAGCACGCCTTCACCGAGACATACCCAAGCCGCCCCGCCCCAAACCTGGATCTTGGATTACAGAGAACAGTTCGGCACCTTGAGCTGCTCGATGCCTTCCGCCGGCCTCCGGTCCCCCAGCCTCCGACCCTGTCGCTGGTGCAGGGAGGGGATGTGACGGGGTCGATGACCCTAATGTCTTCCAGCGGTGACCCCAACGTTCCCTCAGTTGGGATCGGTCTCGACCCGGACATGACGCCCCAAATGCCCGGTCACGCCGATTCGGAGAAGAGCAGTGGAGGCGCTTGCCTCGGAATCCTAATCGCGCTGATAACCCTTGGCATCGCGCTCCTCATCTACTGTTTAGGTAAAAGGGCGATCAATAAGAAGTGCAAAGTCCAAGACTTTCTCGACGAATTTCAGGGTTCGGAAGAGCCTGACCCCCGAGTCCCAACCGGTATCAGCCAGCAACAGTTGAAAGACATGGCCGAGCCGGAAGGAGCCGCCCATATTGTGCAAGAACTTTTCAATATGCAAATGCTTCTCTGGCAGGGCTTTGACGCGGCGTTGTCCTACCTGACCGTGACGGGCCTCCTCTATCCGGACGATCTACTCATACAGACCGATCTGTATCAGCAATTCGTGGTGACCCCTGTCAGATCGACCTGGCCGCACCGTGAGGAGGCAACAGCAGCAGCTAACTATCATGAGAACCCAACGAGCCCAATCGAACAGCCTGCCTCCAGCGCTCCCCCATTCCCACCTTACGAAACGCCGGCCGCGTTCGTGTCGCTCCACGGAGGGAATGAAACCCACAGCGCTGGCCGCATCGCGGCGGATCTTCTCTGCCAAATCCTCAGAGGTGAGATGGGCTCTTCGAACAATGACCTGGATGCTGACCGAGGATTCCTGCACCCCGCATGGCATGTTGCAGCCGGAACGTCAGTACACGATGCAGTTCTGAGCGTTGATGTCCTTCCCTACAAGGCGGAGAATTAATATGGCCATCAAACCTCCGCGCCCAGCGAAGGAATGTCCCCCAGCTAGTGATAGGCACGACCATGGGAAGCGCGACGAGCAGCTTCCAAGTACTTATCTTGTCATTCCGTACTTCAGCGGCGACAAGGGACGCCCATCAATTGAGCGCCCCTTAAGTTCGAGTATTGTCTCGTGGCTCTGCCCATCTATTGTCGTGAATGGGCAGCCTGGCAAGAATCAGTTCAAGCGCGGCGAACCCACGAGCGTCACCGTCGATGTAGCCAACTGGGGCGCCGGAGCACTCTCTGCACCTGTAGTCGTCCAGTTGTGGTGGTCCGACCCGTCCACCGGATTCACTAAGAAGAACCTCTTCGGCCAGAGCGTGGTGATCGCTCCTACTGGCGGAGGAGTTCGGAGATCGCCGGCAATCGTTGGAGTCATCCCGGCCTCAGCTCCTCCGCACATCTGCTTCCTCGCGCACGTAACGAGCCCGCTCGACAATGGAACACCGGGTGCACTGGCCCATCCTGTCAACGACCGTCACTGGGCACAACTCAACGTTGCGGAGGTTACAACAACTGTTGGGCAGCAATTCCAATTCATGGTCTGGGTCGGCAATCCAATGCGCCGTGCTTCAACGTTCGCTGTCGAGGTTCGGGCGGTGTCACGCGAACTGCTTCCAGCACTTGAACGCATCAGGCGAGGCACGTTGACGCGCCCTGATCGCGCCTCACTCCGTCTCTTCGAACTGAGGAGAGGTGGTGGTGACGAGATATGTGGGGGGGAGCGAGAAGACCGGTACGCAGTGACGCTGGAACCTGGAGAACGTCGTGCAGTTCATATGATTGGAGAGTTGCCAGCCAACACGGAGCCAGGAACCAGTGCGGCGTTCGAGATTGTGCAGAGTGTAGGTGAACACGATGGGCAGCGTGTCGTGGGGGCTGTTGGTCTGATTGTAACAGCACGCCCGCATTAATGCCGTGTTTTAGAGGGCGATCATGAGCGACGCAAGATCAGTGTCTGTTAATTTGTGTCTGAATTTGCCCAATTTTTGCGTTTAATAATGTGTCAGGATCTGACCTTTCCCCAATCTCAGTGCCACTTCGAGGATGAGATTTCCATGTTAAGCCGCCAGCTTGGCGAACGCCACTGGCGACAAATAATTTAATGAACTGTGTGGTCTTTCGTGGTTGTAATGGTTTCGCCATAGATCAATTTCATAGCGCGCTTCCTCTATTGTTCTAAACCAATGCAGGTTTAAATATTCATTTCGGAATTTTCCATTCACACTTTCAACAAATGCATTTTGTGTAGGCTTGCCTGGCTGGATAAATCCCAGTGCAACCCGTGACTCCTTGCTCCAGAAAAACATAGCCTTACTGGTAAACTCGGTTCCGTTATCACAGATAATTCGATTCGGTGAGCCACGCGTTTCAATGAGTTTATTGAGAAAACGTGTCACCTGATGTCCACTGATTGAAAACATAACCAACTGACCAATCATCTCGCGTGAGAAATCATCAATCACATTGAGCACACGAAAGCGGCGACCATTAGCCAGTTGGTCATACACAAAATCCATCGACCATCGTTCGTTCACACGCGTTAGCACTGCCGTTGGCTGGCGTGGCCGCTGGAGGCGTTTGCGCTTCTTTGTTCGCACCTGCAATCCTTCGCTGCGATAGAGTCGGTAGGTTCGCTTTTTATTGACAACGACTCCTTCTCGCCGCAATAAACTATGGAGCATCAAGTATCCGTATTTGGGATATTGCACAGCTAATGCCTTTAACTGATCGCGAAGGTGTTCATCGTTATCTTTTGTCGGCAGATAGCGATGAGAACTTCGACTAATACCAATTAGCCTGCACGCGGTGCGCTCACTCAATTTATGCTGGCTCATCAGGTGGCCTACCATTTGGCGTTTGCCTGTAGGCTTCACCACTTTTTTGAAATTACATCCTTGAGTGCTTCAACCTCCAGAAGCTTTTCCGCCAGAATGCGTTTGAGCTTATTGTTCTCAAGCTCCAGATCTTTCATTCGCTTGGCTTCGTTGACTTCCATTCCTGCATACTTACTTCGCCAGTTGTAGAAAGTGCCTGTGGATATGCCAAGACGACGGCAAATATCATCCACTTTGACTCCAGCTTCGTGGTCTTTGATGGCTTTGATGATCTGTTCTTCGGTATAACGCTTCTTCATAGTGAGATCTCCTTGGGTGCAGGATAATTGGAAATCTCATCGTCGTCATGGTCTAGGTTTTGGGGGAAAGGTCAAAGTCAGCACACAGGTATTAGCGGCAAGGGAATTTGCCATCAATGACGGATGGTTATGAATGTTTTAGCTCTTTGTGGGAGCTGGCTTAAACAAAAGCAGGACGGGATAGTAATTTAACTTTAATCTCATAGGGGTTGGCATTGGTACGCATCACCGAAGATTACAGGCTGTAAGTGCATAAAACTTGGGATGCTGTACGGTGTGAATAAAACTCCTCAGGAATCGACCTTCGAGCACTCCAGTGGCGCTCGTGATCGAACGGCGATAACCTCCATATTTGGCCAACGTTTGAGGTTAAAAGGTTGCCGACGACTTTGTCATGACCACTTAACGAAACTCGCACATCCCCATTGGGAGAAATCGAGAAGTAATTTCCGGATAAGTACACTTCATCTGCGATGGTGACATGGATTTCGTGCTTCTCGGCAAGCTCTGCGCCAGGTCTAACTGCATCGTGGAATGCGTTGCGGGGTAATGAGAAGTGGGGGGCATTTTTGAGCGCAGCGCCGCGAATCGGCGAGAATTGAAATAGCTTCCATCGATCTGGGTGAAGTGCAGAAATACACTCTGATAGCTCCTGTATTTCATGACAGTTGACAGAGGAAACAACAGAATTAATTTTAAGGCGTACTCCATGTTTCAGAGCTTTTGGAGCCAAATCAATCACCCTGCTAAAATGCCCTTGTTGTCGAGACATTGCCACCTGTGTAGCTTCATTGTGTCCATCAAGCGGGAGTGTCACCCAATCCAGATCTTTGGCTAATTCATTCATACGAGATTGAAGCAAAATCCCATTTGTTACCAGGGAGGTTGATACTCCTTGTGACTTAAGGAATCTAAGGAGTTGAGGGAGATGCGGAACTAATAGTGGTTCTCCACCAACGATTGATACCTTACGAATACCGGAGGAAGCTAGCTTATCGGCAATCTCTAGGTGGGCATCCAGAGTTAGATCGCGCTGTCCCGTGACGCGATAGCAGAAACGGCACGATTCATTACAGGCGCTAGTGATGTCCCAGCATGCGTGCTTCGGAGCGTTAAAAAAACTCATTGAGGCTCTCCTGGAAGTTGATTTGGGTTAGCGCAAGATTGAAAGACTGATAGTGCTGCATGTACGCGAGCAGGGAGGTCAGGTGGAAAAGGGGTTAGTCCATTAAGTTTTTGTCCCTTTGGATGTACGGCGTCAATCATCGCCTTTTGTACTTCATCCTGAGTCATGTCAAATCGTAGCGTAATTGATTTGCTCTGAAGAGAGGCATGTTG
Organism: Gammaproteobacteria bacterium; assembly: GCA_021151625.1. Lineage (GTDB taxonomy): Bacteria > Pseudomonadota > Gammaproteobacteria > Pseudomonadales > Cellvibrionaceae > Cellvibrio. Next base: position 74,537 of record JAGKWY010000004.1, read on the forward strand.
TTCAGATAGGTGTGCTTTCACTTGGGCGACGTAGGTAAGGTCGTAGTGAAAACGGTGATGACGACTCTTCGCGCAACGAGAGGTTGAAGGGAGATCTAGGACGTAACAGAAGTGCGGTGCAACTCTCACCTCACAAGTTGCATAGGCTCCTGCAGAACTTCGAGGGCCTGGTAAAAGGTCGACACTCAGTCCCGCCTCCGCTAGGCACTTCTCTGTAGCAATTTTATCTGGATATGCTTGTTCTCGAAGGTCTGCGTGCCCACCTGGGGCCAGCCACCAGTCGTCAAAGTTTGGATTCTGGATTACATACAAGCAGCAAGTTTCTGTTGATTTGTACTCGAATGGTATACAAGTGGCTGTGATGGCGACTCTCTCAGAGTCAAGCTCCTTTTTGACTTCGGCTATCGCGTTTATAATATTTCCATTATTGTGCTCAAGTGCAACAAGCGCTTTCGAAAATTCCTCACCTATAAAGCCTTGTCTATCGCTGCTGCTTTTAAGATTAAAGATAATCTTAAGCAGGATAGCAGCAACCCACAATGAAATAAGTACCGTGGCAATAAGCCACCTGATAGATATAGTGTTAGTTGTGTCTACAAACATTGTAACGAATGCAGAAATCGCTCCTGCGATGCCTGCAAACGCTGCTAATCCAGCAAAGCTAAAGAAATTCTTTTTGATGTCTTGAATCACTCAGCTTTCCTCCCTAAGGTCTTCCGAGATTGGCTAGTTTGTAGCCTGTTTTCATAGGGTTTGGTGCGCCAGCAAACCCCAATACTTAGAGCTATCGAATAATATGAATTCTTATGCATTAGCGCAATAACGATGAGGTTAATGAATATGTCAGTTTGGTGAATCAGGTTCATTACATATGCCATTGGTTTGTAGTGGCTGTGCTTTGTTTTGGTGTAGTCAATATCGTTAATCGTCAAATACAATTGGTAATTTTGTTGGTCTGTCCGGCCGCAATGCTCAGTTGTCGGCTTAAAATAAAGTGTCATACTTTCTAAAATTCTATCATTAGAAAAAGATATGGGCTTTATTTTAAATCAACAAATTATAAAAGCTTAGTTGTGTCACACTCGTGACTCTATAGTCATTAATCTACGGTGGCGGTCATTGTATGCGTCGCGCACTATCTCTATCAGCACAATAAAAATTACATAATCTCGTTACTAAGTTTCGAACCGGAAAGTTAAATTTATTCTCTTCTAGTGTTGTAATTTAGCATAAGGGTCTGCATAGGCTACGTAGGCTAACCAACTTAGTTCACTTCCATTTTTTGCAGCTTCTCTAGCAGCCTTTAACGCCGTTACCATATCCTTTTCTGCATTTAATTCTTTGTACAGAACTGTGGAAAATATTAATCCAGAATCATCACCAATGCTCCAGTGTGTTCCGATAAATGCGCCAGCGCCAGCTTGCATAAACGCTTGTGCGAAGCCGCCGGTGTTTGTCAAACTGTAACCGGTGCGCCCGACTTGACAGGCATTTAACATTACTAGCGGGGTGGAGTCGCCACTAATTAAATTGGTATAACTTTCCACTTCACTGGCTGTTAGCTTATCTTGTTTATAGGCGCCTTGCATTTTTCCTTGCATTAACAAGCTGGAATCCCATATGCGATCTGGCTCGGAAATACCGTGGCACGCGAAATGGAGAAGATCAAATTCACCTACTTGCAGCTGTTTAATAACGTCGATTTTATTTGGTGTAATGGGTGTTGCATTAAAAATTCTTTTAAGCATCTCCTTTTCTGCCTGCGCTCCAGGCAGTGCGAATCCCGAGCCGTCTGGATAATCAGGAATTACATACTTGGCCATATCTTTTCTCATTTTTATCTTGCTCGGTGGCATCCGGGTTAATCCATCCGGATTACTATAACCTCGCACCATTCCTTTTTCGGCAAGAAAGCAACTATTAGGCGAAATGATTCCATCAGAGTTAGTCAGATATGTAAGTTCCCATGGAATAAATGGCTCATCGGAAAAGACTTGAATAGAATTTAATTGGTCGCGATTGTCCCATAACGCCTTACGTAATTGTCTGGGAATAAGTTGTTTAAAAATTGCTGCCCCGCTAGCCTGCAAACCAAGTATGAAGGCATCATAGTCATCAGAACTTTTGGCCCAGAACTCCTCGATATCTTTGTAAAGACCATTAATAAAATTTAATTTTACTTCGTTATTTGAAAAAGGTTGTGACCGCTCCCGGATCCGTTGCTTTTGGCCATTTATTTCAAACTCCAATTCAAAATCCAGCACATGAGCATTACCCATCTGGGCTTCACGAATATAGAGCACGTTGTTAATTTCGCGCCGCTCTTGTGTTGGAATAAGTTCGGCTTTTGCTGATGTCATATTAACTACATCGTTGCTAGCTGTAGCAACAAATTTTGGGAAGAGTTTTAGATTGGCGATAACCTGATTGCCCTGACGTACTATCACTCGAACTTCGCCAGCTCCTTCATGTTTTGGAATAATATCGAAGTAGAGCAAGTGATCATTTCCCCGTGTTGGGACCGCTATTTCAACTCTGGATTCGCCACTAACGATGCAATGCTTTCGCGCCTGGACCTCCACTATAAGATCCTTATCCGTGTGTACTTTTCCGCCTGCACCAGCAGCGGCTGCACCAGCAATAAAAATTATCTCATCGCGGCTAATAGTAACTTCGATAGCGGCTTTGCGGTTGATAGGCGCCTCTTCCGCCATGATCGCATTAGCGTAGCACCACACTTCCAAGGGTGTAACCAGCGTGCCAACCGGTTCTATATTTACATCATCGATTACATTGGTGATTGTTCTTCTGACACGGCGCGCGCGCGCGGCAGCTTCTCCCATTTCTCTTGCAGTAACAATGGTAGGGCGTGTGGCCACACCAATCGGTCCTGTATCCCCGGATATCACCGCATGAGTAACTCCGCCGGGAAGGCGTGACGTTTTCTCAGCGGTTCTGTTGCGAAAGTCATCCGCATTTTCAGATGTCAGTACTTGTTCCATCGTGACATCGTGTGAATCTATTTCTCGCATATCGAGCGACTCCATCAAGGTGTCGCTACGCCTTGTAATTGTTTTAAGCCTATTCTGCAATATTGTGCGCGGAATGCCGTAGTGCAATAGGTTGCCAGCATGCAAACGTTCAAGTACCACGAAATGAGATGCATTGTTTTCGAGAATCCGTGATGCCTCATCAATGCTTGTTGTTGCAGGCAGGATAGTGAAATCGCGCACAACTTCTGCTGCCCACCAATCTCGGGGAAAATCCTGATTTGAAACCCTTCCGGCGGATAATAATTCCAGCCACTCGATACATTTTTCGGACACGCTGGGTTGATGAAAATAAACGGTGTGGTAAATCGCGCTATTGTGGTCGAACGGAAGTTTTCCTGAGAGAACAGCGGCAGGTATCGGATCAATCACAAACATCGACGATTGGTTAACTACCAGATCGTTTTTCTGGCCCATTAAACGGTCAACTATTTTATCGGCAGCAAGCAATGCTATTCGCTCGCCAAGTGGAGCGTCCGTAACGGGTTCAAAGTCGGAGCCTATTGCATAGTAACTGCGTGCGCCGGGGCGGGTACGATTCCCAGATACTGTATTTAGAAGCTTAATAAAATCCCCGTCGGGACGCATGGCCGCAAGCCCTGGAACTGCATTATTTGCTACGGCATCTTGCGCAATATATTTGACGAGGCTGCCAATAATTTTCACGCTCTGATTCAAAATCAAGCCTGCAACGCGACTTGCCGGATGCAAAGCAAGAAGGCGGCTTGCACAGGCAATCATGGTCGTGTAAAAGTCGACTAACATTTTCCAGTTTTTATGATTTGCCAGCTCGGTGCCAGAATTGGTGCAACCGACAAAAATAGCTTTGTTAAATAAAAGTGGACGTCTCTCTGTTGGTGCAATTTGCTCGGTAAGATAGCGATAAACCAAACCTCCACGACTAAAAGAAATTGCATCAATTACAAGACCGACATTGGCGAGTTTCTGTAGCTGATCCAGTTTTTGGAAGATAGCCTCAGCATTTTCGTTTGGCGTCGCCGCTAGGGTGTGGTGATCATAGGCGAGAACCGCATCATATTGTTTCAGAGCCAGAGCTAGAAATTTCTGCCCCTCTTTATACTCCGTTAAAGCACCAAAACTCCCAGCAGTACTACTAAACGTGCCGTGAATAAAAAACAGAATTTTTGCCGGACGATCTTGCGGCAGAGTTACGCCAGAAAAATCCGTTACACGTTGCCAGTCATTTACATTAGTCGCCGAGGAAATAACGATTGGGCCTTCCTGCACACCTTTTTCAAGCAATCGCGTTAACGGGCCGATAGCACTGCGTACGATAAATTTTAAAACAAAGCCGGTGACTTTTTCCTTGATGAAATTAGTAATTGCTCCGCTGAGAGACCTGCTTCTGCGGCCTGGTGCGACTGGCAGCGGATCACCAATGGGAATACTGAAATGTGCAGTTTTACTATTGATTACATTGGTAAAACCCCTGCGCTGACGTTGTGTTATCTGTGCGAGTTTTTCTGGAAAATGCCATTCATATGCGCCATCTTTCTCGATAAGGATAACGGCGCTTTCATCAGGCGTCAGCTCCACCTCAACATCCATGCTTTCAGGTTTAGTGCTCCTGCTGACTTGCAATGGTTTTACTTCTCCAACATCAACCGTAAAGCCATTAACCATATGTGCATGTTCTTCAGGTGCGACAGGCTCATCCTCCATCAAGGCTGCCAGTATTCGGGATATTTCTGTGGGTTCTTGCTGGGCGCCGCCCTTGCGTTGCCTTAATGTCGAGCTGGTTTGGATTTCTTTAACATCTGACGCTGTATCAGGCAATGTAAAAGTAATACTGCCATTGAATAATGTGGATTTTTTCATTGGTGGATACTCCATTGTCCGTAGTGCTGTGTAATAAAAAGCTGGGATAATTTCTGGATTATCGTTTCGAAAATATTTAAATTAAAATTAAACCAGTTAGTTATTATATGATCGGATTTAACAAATTTTTATTCGATATAAAGAGTAATTTTACCAATTGAAACTGAGGCGTCCGGCGGCATATTCTCCCTGGGACGTAACATTAGTCTGATGCCTTCGTTATAAGGCATTAGCCAGGATTGAAGCTGCTGCAACAATTGGCTCACTTCTATAGTTAAATGCATTCCATGTGTTTTTATGTTATCAGGTTCGGACTCGCTGCTATTTTCCAACCCATACAATCCCAATGCACCCGCATATAGGGGCTTGTTTAATAGAGGTTTTTGATCTTCCAGAAAATAATTTTCACTTTTTTCAAAAATGAAATTTTTCTGATCATATGGATATACATAAATATCAAAAATAGGAACGTCACCTTTTCCTATAATTTGTTCAAAGTTTAGGAATGCCGTTTTTCTGGTGTTAAGCTTGGCTAAGGTTTCGGGATGTAGTGCATTAGACGGATAATGTACCGCATCGGTTGTTTTTACAAATTTCAAAATGACCTGTGTCAGGTGAGAACCTAACACAAGGCTGTCGTAACTGGCGGCAACAAGTAAAGGTGACATAGTGTCAATTCGTAAAAAGAGATATTACAGAATAGCCCGAATCAAAAATGCTACAGCAAAAAATGACCACGCGTAACCAAGAAATCGGCTTTTATAATTTAATAACTCTCTTTCATAAATTAATAAAAGTGTAATTGTTAGCATTAAAAAGAGATTATGTTGCGACATTATTAATGCAAGCATTGGCGACCAACAATTACGTATACAAGAAAGACCGGTTATATTTCCATAATGCAGGCAGTCTTGAATTGCACGATATCCATTGATACGCATGGGGATGGTGCGACTGCAAGCCGCGTTGGCCCTGCGGCGCATGGGCGACCACACCCAAATTGCGGCTGCGGCAAAACCTATAATTGGTAACAGGGCTTCCCAGTCAATAAATGCAACAAAACTTTTGATCGGTGCAGCGATGTGGTTTGTGCCTATTGTAAATATCTGGAGCAAAATGCCGATACCAATCCAGGGTATGCAGTAACCCGCCAAGAACCATAACATCGCCCAATTTCGCTGGCTTACCGGATAACGTGAAGCTGCGTAGCATAATTGTTCACGTAACAACGGAAACATCATGGCAACAATCATCAGTGTCCATTGGAGCAATCCATCCATGATTCCAGCGCTTAGCTGAAACTCAACACAATCGTGATGACAGTGGTGCGCGTCATGATGATGTTCATGACCATTCAGGATGATAAATATCCATGCAATGGAACTGAATAACCAGAGCCAGATATACGGATAACGTTGCAGTATCATTTTACATACAAACTTATACGGCCAATGCTGACTGTACACTCGGCATTGAGCGGTTCCCGAGGTTGTAAATGTATTTCTACCTGGTCAGGTTGCCAATTATTTTGCTGCTGCAGTTCGCTCACCAAATCACTAATATCGAGGATGTAATGTTGGCCGCTGCCACTGTGTCGTTCATCGGGTGTTGAGGCCTCTTCTAGGCCGAAGAAAGGCAAGGCTCCCGCGTAATATGAGCTCTCACGTTGAGTCTCGTTACCTAAATTTAAATACACGTCATACGCAGGTGGAAATCCTTTTCCAATAATATTTTCAAAATTCAGATATATGCTTGAGGCGCCACGTAGATCAGAATGCTCATTGCCGTCATTCTGTACATTTGCCTGAAAACTGCGTAAACGTTTAGTTATCCGATTGGATGCAATGTAAGGAATTTGAATCGTGGATACTGCGGAGCTTAATCTGACCGGTTGCAAACTTGCTGCTACCACTTCGGGGGGCATCGCATCATCGCCTAATTTAAATGTAGAAAATAACCCTCGCCATCTAACACTGGGCACTGTGTTGGTTGCGACAACAGGCAGAGTTACGGGTACGCCTTCGTAGATATATCCCGACAATACTTTTGTCGTGTCCACAACATTTGATACGTACAATGGTGCAGGCACTTTTTGTGCATTATGAAAATCAAACTCATAATTCAGCCAGGCTTTGTCGATTGGGTTGGTGCGTCGATTCCCAAGGTTTAACCATACTTGCCACAATCGGTCTATGTTGGCGTGATGTAACCAAAAAATCGGATCCAATGCCGCTGTGGGTGGGCTGCCCATTGCGCCTCCGATATCAACATGAATCAAATCGTGTGGTTTATATTCCAGTACGCCATGTGTTCTACCGCCATGTGAAAACCCAGTGATAGGACCGCCAAAACCCGGCGAGCCGCCATTAGGCAACCCCTGAAATACCAGTGTATTTAAGGCCTCCAATGTCACATCGCGAGCGTCAACGAAGTTGCTTTTCCTGCCGGGTTTACCGCCCGCACCGGGCATCTGTAAAGGGTTGGTAGCTGGTGAGCCTGCGGTGAATGCTGGCGGGATGTTCAGTGCATTAGGATTGGTTTTATCACTATAATTCCAGAAAGGCAAAGCCCACCCAGCTGGCCCTCCGAGCCCGACAATGGTATTTGCAACAATTTCTTCGAAATAAGCTAAATACATGCGATGCCAAGGCAAAAAATACCAAGATCCATGTTGGCATTGATTCCAGTATTCGGTGCGTTCATTATCGGAGGGTAATTGACCTACGGTGGACCAAAAAGGACTGTCCTTATTGAAGCCGTGAATAGCCGCTTGATAATTCCAGCTGGTTGGATCGGTACTGGGGCGTTTTCGCATTTCAGCTACGGCTTTTGAATACCATTCGAGAGTAGTATCGCCGCTTGGTAACTTATAAACGTCTTTTCTTTCGCGGATTGCCATAACATTTTCCTTTGATTTGCTGTGGAAGCGAAGCTCTAACTACTTTTCATATCACTGGGGCTAATAGAGGTAGCTAACTTAATTCGAATCTAGTCCGTTGGTATACTCAAAAAACATTACACAATATTACATAATGTTAAATCCCTTCGTGTTTCAATTGGATAATAGCAGTAAGGAATACACAACACTTCAGAACCATGTTTACAAACCCGCGTCCATTCGACGTTTGTAGCTAAAAGATAAGTGAATAGTAATCTTAACGATGTAAGCTAGGGGGTGTCGCTTGGCAATTGGCCGCTAATGTCGACGACCGGTCAGTGCTCCGACTACATAAGTTTATTCTGATATTAGGTTTCTAACTTATTTAAGTTTAGACAGGCAGGTATTCTAGTGAACAGTAAAGAGGTAAAATACCATCATTGATTAATTCCCAGTTCTAGATTTAATCAGTTTTTCAAAAAAAATTTTATTTTCATGTTCCATTTTTTTTATTTTGTTATTTCGCCATTCATATTCACGATACCACTCAAAGTGAGCGCGAGTACCTGACTGTCCTGAGTCCTCAAGACTGCAAACGGCCATGAACGCCTCATGCCTTTCGGCTTCAAGCGCTTCAAAGTCCTTTTTCCATTTGTCGTAGCTCTCAAAAAAACCAAACATATTATTCTCCTTAGATAATCAAGCTTATTAATCATAACGATCTAAACGCTCTGCCTTTTTCTGTCATGTAGACATATTTATAATATTACGATATACACAATTTCTTGCCTGATCATGCAATTTTTTAAAGGCGCCAGCAGAAAACAGCTTTTAAAACGTCGAGTAATAAGAGATTTGTGTTTAGTGCTACACTAATTACACATAGTGCTCTCTATATATTGCACGTTAACATCTAGAAAACAATACCGTTATAAGTTGTGATTTTTAAGTTTTCTTGTTTATAAAATGGAGTGCAGAGGATATGAAAAATTTCAACTTAAAAATCATCCGTTTAATAAGCTTGTAATGTTTTTTAGGCTACCCATGTTTAGAGCGTGAATGCTCACAATTTTCACAAAATTGCGCATTGTTTCTATCTTTCACGACAAAGCTGGTGCATGAGCAACCACTAACTTGACAGCCACCACATGAAATTTTCATATTATCTTCGGGCGAACGATTAGGGTCGTAATATGAATAAAAATTACCCGATGGTTCACCAATACTACCTTTATTTATGTTTTGCATACTTATTTCCAATAATTGATTAGACTGAATTCGGAATTAGGGTAATGGAAAAATAAACTTTAGCCCTGTTGGGCTACCAACAAAGAATGATGCTAGTACAACATAGAGATTTATAAAGCGCTTTACAACGCATAATACGAAAAAATATGCGCTAATATTTAGATGTGAAAAGCTGTTATAAGCAAAAAATGATATGAATTAAATTTACTAGGTGTGCTTAAAGGTTTCAGAATCCCAGCCTAAAAGCTGGGCATTCTTCGCTTTGAAGTATGCTTCTTCACATTCCATTCTATTGTCCGAGAATTGGTTGCTTTCTGAGGCTATATTTTTCATAGTTATTCCCTCTATACTTTGTACAGAGCCGAAAGCTGCGCGACCGAAGGAAAAAAATCTTAAAAAACAACCACCATCCATAGATAGGATGCCACGAATTGACTGAAGTATCGGTCAGAGTTTCTTGTCAGTGAAGAGCAGTGGGATGTCTGGTGGATAGGTGGCCTCATGTTTGAATTGTATCGACAGTCAACTTTTAGGTTTCTCTTGACCAAATGTTATTGAAAAAATCCCGTTATGTATTCCTCAGAAAGCGGATGCAGAGTTTGGTCTGGCGGTACATTACAGTCCATTACACTGTCCGTTTCCATTGTACTGAATGATGTGGCTGGGATGCTTTGATATAAAATAATGGCTATATTCTGGAGACATTTCGTCTAAATATTTCATAAGGGTCTATCGGATGGTCTTCTTTCCTTTTTCAACTTAATTTTCGATAAATCTAACATATTCATTCCCTAGCAAAACTGATTAGACGTAAGCGAATTGCATTATCGAGTAACGAGAAACCGCCAAAAATGGATTTTTCCAACCCCCGTACTTCTCATCCTTTTTTTCTTAACGAAATCGTAAACAATACTAATTCCCCGGTTATTAATCGCAAACCAGTCCATACCCAATGCTACTGGCTTGGTACCAAACGGAGCTAAATGCATCTTCCTATTAGCTTTTAATCGTAGACCGGCTTCTGATTGAAACAGAGTTTTCAGAAGTTGATAGTTTTGAAGGGGGTCATTAGCTGCGGTAATCATGAAATCAGCGTCATAAAGTTTTCGGGCGTCATCCATGGTTGAATAATTCCTGGCATAGGAGTTTTTCCCATGCCTAACTCAAAAGGGGGGACGCCCAAAATCCCACTAATGCTTCGAGGGTTAATTTCATCTGAGCTAAGCAATGATCCAAAGCGATGTCCTTCATATCCTAACGCGACGACAAGATGGCTTCCGGAGAGCGGAAGTGCGTAGCGAGGGAGTAAACAAAGTCCGGGGCCATCTTCAGATAAAGAATAGTCTAGCGTATGAGATCCAATTTTTGTTTTAAATGGTTTTTCTTTGTAAGCAGACGGCTCGACGTACATGACATCAAACGATTGATTTGTCATGTTCGCCCATGACATCAGATACAGTAGTTCAGGAAGCAGCAGTGAGGTGGCATCAATAAGGATGTGCCCTTTTGATAACCCAATATCGGTTAAGTCATTTACAGGATAAGTTTTGTGCGTGTTGGCAGAATCAACATTAATTTCAGCTGTATCATTATCATAGTCGACGGTATGGGTGGCGGCTGCGGCTTTGGTAATAAAGTCTTTCATCCATTTCAGGCGATCATCAATATTGGGATTGCCTGGCTCGGTATTCAGCTCATTACCGATGTAGGCATCGGCATACACGAGCTTTATTGGCTTTGCTGCCATCTCATCACTGGTTTTTATTTTCCATGTGTCGAGGGTAATCATTAAAAAAGCTTCCCTTGTTCCACATTAATAGTTGAAATCGCTTTAGATTTTGACTCCTCAATGTGCTGCGCGCGGATGCTCTCGTAAACTGTTGTGTCTGCAAAGCAGATATCCAAAAACTGTTTTTCATTTATCTCGATACGACGTATTTTGCGGCATGAGATGTTAAAGTGCGGCGAATAAATTGGGTTTAACCGGTACTCATAATCGGACGATTTGTTCGAGTTCTTATCTTTGGTGGCATCGTACTCAATCAAAACGCGCCAACATTTAGCTTGATCTATAACTTCTCGGATCCTTTCCTGTAAATCGCCAAAGTCACTTTTAATAAAAAAATGGGTTCTTTCGGGTTCGGATTGATTTTCCCCTTTTTGCCAAATCTGAAAGATATCGCCTAAGTGATTGGCAAGGCCGCTCAGTGTTAACCCCATGGAAGTGTGGGTCGGGATTTCCTTGATGACACGATCACTGGTGTTGATTGCTCCTTGATGCATGATTGTTGAATTGCGTTCAGAGCTGACCCACATTTGCGACTCATAATGGCCTTGAATAAAAGGTATAAAGCATTACCCTGAATTGATTTCTGATGTTTTACATGGAGCAACATTAGATGTAAAAGTGGGTCGGTTCTGAATGTAATTCAACAGAAGCCTGTTGATTTGTACTCCAATTTGAGCCACTTTTGCGACTTATAGGGATTCAGCACAATACCAGTGAATCATCGGCCTAGATGGATTTTCGGCATTTTATGTGGGTAATCTTCGGCGCAAAATTGGATTTGTTTTGAGTGCAAATCAACACATGAACAATAAAGAGCAAGTAAAGGGCAGATTGTCGGCTAACCTTTTAAAATAACAATTTGCCCGTGGTCCATTCGCAGGTTACACATCACAATTAATCGGCAATATTTTTCCGCTCTAAGGAATTTTATTGCCATCAGGCGGCAGGTTTTTGGATACCTAAAATATTCATAAGCTCCATTGCTCTGGGGTTGCTGAACATTTTTCCCATAATGCTAAGGCGTAATTCTTGATTTTCGCTAGGCGCGTTTTTCACTTTTTGGTTCCAGTCTTCCTGCGTCACAATTCCCTGCTCAGCTAGTGCTTCATTCACATAACGGTTGTGAATCGAACCATATTCATTATAAAGCGCGCGATTCTGATTGTAGTCCGCTTCAAGCTGCTTCCTCTGAGTATTCGCAGGCATCATTGTGTCAACATAGCTTTTCAGTGCTTCCAAGTCCTTAGTTGAAATCTCGCCATCGGCAGCCAATTTTTCATGAAAAGCTGTGTATTGCTTGGCTTCCTCCATGCGTGCGTCAGCTCCATTGGATACATTTGAAAACGCAGGCGAAAATTCCATAAACCAAGAAGGAAGTGCATATTGTTCCACCCCGATTTTCGTAATCGCATCCGATTTTCGCTGACCGTCCAAAGAGATTGTTACTGTGTCAGATGCAGCAGTTGTACTGCCGATAGCGCTCACTATTGATGTTTCTTTGGGTGCCAAGCCATTTGGTGACACATGTTGAGGGCGCACAGCTGCGTTGAGCGAATTTATAACAGTCATGATCGATACCTCCAGTCCATTAATTGATGACTGTTGATGTTTTGCAAATTACTTGCCATCACAAGGATGAAAGTTTAGAAATTAAGATGATACGAGCTGGTGTAATGTCGTGTAATAAATCTGAAATTTGTAGCTATGTAAAATCTCGTGCGATAAGAATTAACTTTGTCGCATAAGTCGACTCTGCACATTTAATATCAGTAGGATATTTAATCGTGCTGGCAAATGTGCAGATGTTTGCCATCAATTGATTAGTAATGGAGTTACATCTAATGAAATTATCAATTTTGTCTGCTGTTGTTACCATTTCCGCTGTTACACTTCCTGCATTTGCATCAACCGATATTCTTGACTCATTGAAGAGCCAAGGAGTATCTGTTGAGGCTATGTCAGATGAAGCGCTCAGTGAAGCTCGTGGCGCAGCTTACACACTTTTAACCAGCCAACCTTTACCAAGTGCGACGCATGGATTAACTGTTCATATGGTGAAATGGAAAAAGTTTGGAAGCACGTCAGACTATCTCAATTACAATTACGTAGGTAATTACCAGTTGAGTGATAACCACAGCAACCCTTTTTATGCGGTATACAACGGATTTGCTTATCACGTAGCTGGTGATCAGTGGGCTGCCGATGACATTACTGCGGGATCTGGTTGGACTGCTGCAAACGCTTATATTAAGGAAGAACACTATCAAATCCTTAATTACCCCTCTGATACAGCCACTATATATGGCCTGAGATCCACATCGTGGAATCGCCCAATATCTACTTTTAGTTGGTAATTCAATTGCTGCCGCATTTATGCGGCAGCTCTTGCCAATTCCATTGACAAGGATTTTTCATGTTACTTAGAGTAATTTTCAGTTTACTGTTTGCTTCTTTATTAATTTCTAGCGCTTATGCAGACACCGTCCATTTAAGAAATGGCGACACAATTTCTGGGACATTATTAAGTTTTCAAAATGGGATCTGTGTTTTTAAAACTAAGTACGACGCTGCCATTAAAATCAATGTTTCCGATATTCATTCAATTTCTACAGATACTACTTATCTTGTTACTCTCAACAATGGAGAAGTGGTTAAGGGACGAATCGAAACAAAAGATGAAAAAAGTATCATAGTTTCAAAATCGTTAGGTAATGTTGATTTAGATTTTCAGGCTATATCAAGAATAATCCGTGCATCCGATGTTGAGCTTGTAACAGATATGGAAAAAAGCATCGGTAAGGATGCAGACAAAACTCCACCACTGGAGTTTTTAACAGGTTCAACTGTACTACTTGCACCGGGTCAGTACCAATTTGAGATGGGGCTGGACTATCGGCAAAATCGAGATTTCTATCCGATTCCGAATGACGGATATTTTCAAAACCACTCTTATTCAGCACGCATGCTTAGGTTTGATTCAACGTTAAGAGCGGGAATTTCTGAGGGAATCGAAACATTTATTTCAATTCCTTTCACCTATACCTATATCGAGCAGGTATCAAGTAATGCCTGGGTTAGAGACACCTACGAGTGGGATGTTGCTGATGTGTCAACTGGTATTCAATACCAACTTGTTGAAGAATCAAATTTATATCCTGCAATTTCTGCGTCGCTTTCGATTTCAGCTCCAACAGGTAAAAAACACTATTATACATTTGAAGATGATTGGTTAGATCCATTGAACAATGGCTCTGGTCACTGGGTTGTCTCACCTGGACTTTCATTTGCCCGTACAACAGATCCAGCCATTATTTATGGAGGATTTAGTTATAGTTATTCGGTTAAAGAGGATATTGATGGTTACTTGGTAGAACCGGGTTGGGGAGCATCTATTTATTACGGTATTGGATTCGCGCTAAATGATAGTTTGTCCATAGGATCTAGATTCGTATATTCATATACGTCCACAATGAATGTTGATGATGTGAAAGTCCAGGGATCGGATAAAGACGCAATGGATGTAGCATTTTCTGCTTCATATCGGTTTTCAGAATCTTGGGTTCTTACCCCGCAATTAGTGTTCAGCTTAAATGACGATGCTGGAACTTCGTTCATATCTTTCAGATTGAATAGGTTTTTTGAATAATGAATATTTTTTTTGTGACAATCTTGGCTGCTTTGATAGCAACAGCTTCGCTAAGCGCTCAATCAAAACCAAAATTAAAATCTATGAAGGAACTAAAAACCCAAGGAATTCAACGACAAACTTTGGATTACTCCTGTGGCGCGTCCGCATTATCAACGCTAATGCAGAAGTACTTTAATGACTCAATAACTGAGCGGGACATTTTGTCAGATATTCTTTTTCATTCTACTCATGAAGAACTGACGAAAAGCTTCCATGAAGGATTTTCTATGCTTGATTTAAAGCTAGCCTCCGAACGTTTAGGTTACAAAGTCTATGGGGTGCAGTTAAATATAAATTCCGCCAAGCGGCTTAAAGGCCCTGTCATCATTTTGTTACGACGGAAAAGGCTAAATCATTTCGTAATCTTAAGAGGTATTTCTGAGGAGAAGGTTTTTATTGTAGATCCATCAAGAGGTTTTGAGCGAACGTCTACTAGACAGCTGGAAAAAGAATGGAAGGGGGAAACGTTGATCCTCGCCAAGGATGGATTTGGGCTTCCCAAAAATCATCCACTTTCATTGCCAGATGTGAGGTTCGTCGCTCCTGAACGTAACTCAATTCGGGCACTACAAAACCTACCCTTGAGATGACATCTATGCACCACTTAATTGCAACTTTCATATTGCGCATTTGTCTCAAGGTATTTGGTTTTTCTCATGCTTAATTCTCTAGATCAATTCATCTCCGTCAATTAAAATTTTTCCTAAAAAGTATTAACAAAAATTTTCAATAAAATCTAAATCCTGCAAATTAGTCATCTTTCCTTCGATAGTATCAAAGCAAGCCATAATCGTAGCGGTAACTATCCAACAAAATAGCTATGTCTTGTGTAATGCAAAGTAATAGGCCAATTCCTTTGCTATGGCACAAACTTCCTAATGGTTTTGAAGAGGTTATTTGTGTGGGGCGGGGCTGGCTTAAAAATTGACGTCAAAATCATTTTTATTATCTTTCTCTTAGATCAACCCCACCTAACCTTAACTAGAAATAAAATTACAGCGGTTCAACTTTAATGCCAAGGTACGAGGCTATGTTTATGACAAATGATCCGTCGAAAACAAACCAGGATAAATCTCTAAATACTTCCTGCAGCAATCCCAATGAATCCCTCGTGAACATGTTCGTCAATACTGTACAAAAAAGACGTATAGACAGTGGCCAATGTCCGGCGTTGCGCCCGGTATTTCTGAAGCCGCATGGAATCGCCCAGGGGATTTTTAAAATCAAACCTGATTTACCCGCGAATCTCGCCGTGGGTTTATTTGCAGGATTCGAATATCCATTGTGGGCCCGATTTTCATCGGATACCGTTCCGACTTCAAATGATTTCAAAACCACCTGTGGTATCGGGCTCAAGTTATTTAATACACCAACACCCAAAATATTCGGTCAACCGGAAGAAACCACATTCGATTTTATTCTGCAAAATTATCCGGTTTTTTTTGTTGATACCGCAAAAGACATGTGTGAATTCACGAGGGCCGGTGTAATCGAGGGAGATTACGATCGTTATCTGAGCAAGCACCCGCGGACACAAAAAATACTTGATGAAATGGCGCAACCAGTAGGTTCAGTGTTGGCCATTTCCTATTGGGCAATTTTGCCCTTCGCATTCGGCCCACACCAATTCGTTAAATATTTGCTCAGACCAACCCTGACCGACAAACCGCCACAATCAGCACCGACTGACCCCACCTATCTCGGCCAGGAAATGGCTGCGCGATTGGCAAAGGAATCTGTCACTTTCGAATTTTGCATACAACTGCGAACGAATCAGGACACCATGCCATTGGATGAAGCTACGGTCGCATGGCCCGAAACGGAAAGTCCATTTATTCCGGTGGCGGATGTGCATTTTCCACAACAGGACATATTGGCCCGAGGCCAACCGGCCTATGGCGAAAACCTCAGTATGAATATCTGGCGCGTAACAGAAGATCACCGCCCCCAGGGCTCCATTGCCGAGGTCCGCAAAGCTGTCTACGCGGCTTCTGCTGAACAACGCCGCAACGCCAATGGTGTGCCCAACGGCGAACCCGCATCGGCAAAGCCGGCTGATGTACTTCCCCCCTGCAAGGATCAAGTCATTGTGCGTGCGGCAATTCACCCTGGCATAGGTGTGGCAAGGGTCGGTAATGCAGAAACGGATTTTTTTATTGGGCCAGAAGTGACTACTCCTCCCGCTGCTCCTCAGGGTTTCTACCGCACTGCGCAAGGTTCGCTAAAACGCCAGGCTGCGCGCTTCCGTATTTACGGCTATAACGCTGCAGGTGATGTGGTGCGTGAGTTGATCAGCGATAATGCAGAAATCCAATGGAATGTCCATGTCGCCAACCGCAAGGCGGACTGGTTTTACTTTATCACTGCCATGGACATCCCGGAGACAGCAAACCAGGTACTTAATCGGCGCAATACAGACATTAAGGGCTCTGCACGGGCAGGTTTGGTCATAGATCCTGGCGTGCGCTCCATTAGCGGCAACTCTACCAGTGGGCCGCAATACCGCTTCGACAGCGGTAAATTCAAAGACGTGACAGTCGACCTGGGTGAATTGCAAACCGATGCTAACGGCCGCTTGCTGTTTCTCGGCGGGCGAGGCAAATCCGCATCGCCTTCGGGCAAACCGCCATTCGACACGGCCAACCCTGATTCCTTCAACAATGCAGCAGACTGGTATGACGATATGTCGGACGGGCCGGTGAATGCCACCGTGAGTATCAACGGAAAAACCATTCCTGTGGATGGATCCTGGGTGATATGTGCCCCACCTAACTATGCACCCGATGTGATCGGCTGGCGCACCATGTACGATTTGATGATTGATGTTTATACCCAAAACGGATGGTTGCCGGTACCCGCTGTCACATCGTTCAGCAAGGATGTACTGCCACAATTGCAGCGCCTGGCCAACCTTCAATGGGTCAATAAAGGTTTTGCCACTTTATTTGGCAAAGGTTGCCCGATGGATTTCGAAAGCCAGGCCTTTATCGCCAAACTCGCACAAAAACCGGCAAACGTGAATGATGATGCTTATGGCGAGTTGCGCCGACAGCTACTGAACACTTTCCGCCCTTACCAGCCCAAAATCAATGATCCTCGCCTGTGGCCCTGGATTTATGGCGACGATTTTGGTGGCGACTTGTTTCAGGATTCCCCCAATACCATGCTTGCCTTACCTTCGCTGCAGCAAATGCACCTGCAACGCTGGGCGGCGGGGAAATTCGATAACGACTGGCAGCCAGATCAAAAACCGCCGCAACAACTCAGCGATGTGCCTCTGGCGGAACAGCCCGCGATGCTCGATCAAGCAGCCATGCATTTCTGCCTGGCAGATGCGTTCCATCCCGGCTGCGAAATGACCTGGCCAATGCGCCACGCCAGCCTCTACCGCCAACCATTCCGTATCCGTGAAAATCCACGGCTGGAAAACCCCAATGAATGGGGGTCAACCCTCAACCAACAGGAAGCCCTCGCACCCGATGGCCCAGTTTACGCCCAGGTGGCCGGTGGTATTACGCGCTGGATGGGACTGCCGTGGCAGGGCGACACGGCCTATTGTCGCTCCGGTTACGATCCTGAGTACGACTCGTTCGTACCAACGTTTTGGCCAGCACGTGTACCCAACTGGGTTTTGACCGAGAACGACTATCAGATTGTCATCGATGAATGCCGTCCCCGTAACGAGCGTATTGCCGCATACAGCCGACGAGAGAGTTGGAACCGCTTTATCGACACTGCCCAAAAAATTCCCGCGATCATGGAAAAAATGATCGCCGATTTCGGTAAACAAGGGATTATCGAGGCCCGCCCCGGCGTCCCGAATGATCCGGATTTCCCCTCAGTAATTTATGTGGAAAATGTGGCTTACACCGAAACGCCAAAATTACTGGCTGCCGCTCTGGTTCACGCGGAAGCAGGAACAAGGGAAAGTAAAATCCGCCAAGCCGGCTGGGCCAGTGAACAGCACTTGCAGGATGCCATCCGTCTACGCCAGCGCAAACGGGTAGATGAGTAAATGCGCAACCGCTTTTTTGACGTGGTTGTACTCGGAGCAGGCCCGGCAGGGATGCTGGTCGCCATGTGTCTCGCACGCGCGGGCAAAAAAGTCGCACTACTGGATCGCCTCGCCGGGCAACATCAACCGCCGGAATACACCAAGGTGGGTGAGTCAGTTCCTGCTGCCATTGATGTTTTTTTGCGAAAGCTAAACCTCAATCCCATAGATACCACCATCCACCAACCGATACCCGGAAGTGACTCCTTCTGGGCAGGGGAACAGTTGCAACAGGATTCCATACAACATGCCCAAGGCATGGGCTGGCGATTGGATCGCATCGAATTTGAAAAGGATTTATTACGGCAGGCACTGCAAAATGGTGTGGAATTACTGCCAGCGTTGCTTCATAGCTGTCATTACGATGGAACAAGGTGGCAGTTAAAAATCGATACCAATGAATGTATCGAAAGCGAATTTACCATCGATGCCAGTGGCCGTACTGCAGTATTGGCCCGCAAATCAGGGAGCGTGCGGACAAAAGGTCCTCCATTGGTCGCTCTTTGGGCTGTCGGCCAACCCGTTGAGACTTACACGGCACAAACCCTTACCGAAAGCCAGGCTAACGGCTGGTGGTACGCGGCTCACTTACCGAACGGGCGCCCCCTCGCTATTTTCCACACCAGTGCCCGATATGCCGCCGTGCTAAGTCAGCAACCCAAAAAGTGGTGGGAGCAATTTCGCAGCACATCTTTACTACAGAAAGAAATCAACGCACATACGCTGGAAAATGTGAAATTCAATATAAATGAAGCACGCACAATCGTATTACAAAAACCTTATGGCGATGATTGGGCGGCTTGTGGTGATGCGGCACTGAGTTTCGATCCACTCTCCTCTCAGGGCATTTTTAACGCTCTAGCAAGCGCACATATGTTATCGCAAGCAATTTTAAGCCCTGATCGTTATGTCGCAATGCAAGGTTACGGAGAGAAACTAAAAAATATTGCAGAAATATATCAACAGCGACGATTGCAGTATTACCGAAGAGCTTATGAGTTTTACAGGACTGAATTTTGGGAAGAGCAACTAGGGGGGGCATATCAAGCAGCTTCCTAAAATCAAACTCAATCAAGAACTTTCTGCTTTCTCTGGTATCCGAGAAGACTTAGTGGTAAGCCATATTATGGGGAAGTTGCTCGTTCATCATAGCCGGAACGTCTTTGCCTCACCAGTAGAACAGGTTAACAATCTTTGGAGCAAATGGCGTGTCTTATTTGCGGATAGGTTGAGCCTAATGATTTTTTCAGCAGGTGGGGCTAGCGTTCTAGCTGGCGATCAAGATACGTTTGCAAAATATAAAGTCCCATTATCCCTTGCACATCTATTAAGTTAACCGGGGTGCTTTCTTTGAGTGCGCAATTAGGCGTCTTCATCCAGGAGTACGCCAATTCGCGATGGTGAGGAAATAGCAGGCGCGGGGATTTATGGATGCTCAATAATATCGCGGCACGTTCCAACTTATCGCGATCATTAATCAATGGCTTGCCTTGACGATAGCGACTCAGTAGGGATCTATTGGTCTCAGGAACACCAAGCAAGCACAGTTGCTCCCTAACCGAAAGATCCCAATGATCGAAAAGCGCCATTAACATTCTGCTAATACGGCTCCGATTGTGCTCAGAAAGTGTTTGCAGGTTATCTATGATCATCACCACTTAGGCGCTATGCGGCACTACAATCTTTCAATAGGCGTCATTGATTGACCGGACATTACGAATTGTAATTCTTTCGGACAAATGAGAGTGTATATGAGCAGCATATATTTGCTTTGCCCTTTCAAAGTCGATATCACAATCCCGGATTTTATCGTTATGCCTTGCCAAAATTAGGCATTCGCGCATTTCGCTGGGTGAAAAAGAGAATTCCCCTGTGATTCCTACTTTTCGCTTCAATCGTGCGTCCAAATAATTGCATGCCCCACAAACGAGCGTAGAGGGAAAGCGACCTCCGCCTATTTCCGCACCATGATCGTGGTGCGTGTGGATTCCGGCTTTCCAGCCAATATTTCCGTAGCGAATGGCATTGGATCCAACACGTCTGCCCCATTGCAATATTTGACGTTTATTCCTACTGCATACCGGGCATTGCCACTCGTGGCCAAGCTTTCTCCACTTTACATTGCAATGCATACCGTCGTAAGCGGCGTATTCTTCATCGGTTGGGTATCGGATCATGTGGGGTCTCTGGATTAGGCGTCGTTGGTTAGGAGAGAGCGATGACAAGCAGGTATACCAAGAATGAGCATGCACCAAAAACTGCAATGATTTTGACCCAGTCATGATCCGAACGGGTAGAAGCAGGAATCGATTGAGTGGTGTTGGCCAGCAGAATATATTCCTGCTTTAACCGGGAATATTCAGCCTCCATTTCCTTGAATCGCCTTTTGCCACTCAATATCGAATTTAATGCTGAACCAAAAGCAGTGGGTGTTGGGAAGGCGGCGTCAGCATACTGGTCTGCTAACGTTCTGGAATGGCTGTGTCCTAATGCAGTGTAAAAGGGAGTGTCGTAATGCATTAAAAATGAAATGACCTCAGGATCGTTCCATATTTCCATCGTATTATCATCGCCGCCGCGGACAATAACGAATGCTTGAAAATTGTAGGGTTCAGCTTCTCTTATATCACTTAACAACGTATCAGCCCGGCCCACACGAATGACCGCTTGGCGAATGCTCTTTGCTGTGGCGTTATCCACTTGGCTGAGCACATCGTTAATCCCTGTTTCTGTCCCTAGCAATAGTAGGGAGTTGAGATTGTTGTCATCAATGGCGTTATCTAGGGTAATGAATCGCTTCTTTTTAGGAATTGACTGATGGATTGGGATCTTCCGTTCAGTGACTTCCCAAGAGCCGACAATGTTGCCGTGGATACAGCATTCTAACCCAACAAAAAAAGTGCTTGGTTTAAGATATAGAAGTCCCTCGACCAGAATTGACTCGTTTTCATAAATGTCCCGAGTGTTGTCACATTTAACTGAAATGCTAAATTCCTGATCTTTCAAAGTCAGATAGGTCGCTGTTTTATATCTACTGACTTTTATTACGACTCCCTTAACTCTGACGATTCCGTCTACGCGGGCGAACACTTTTTGCTGACTATGGATGCCAGCCTTAAGCAATAGTGCTTCGATGGAATAGCATGCAGTTGAAGGAGAGTCGGTACTTGGAAGTGTCATATCCATTTGTCTGAATCCTGGCTGTGGCAAAATGCGGCGAGAGTATATGAGAAACGTCAGATCAATTTCGGTTGGACGCCAGTGTTAGTGCGCCAAATTCATTGATCTGCGTCACGCTAAAGTGAATAACATGTTGAATAGTTGCCCCCGTGAGCGGCATTAACCAAACAGCGTAGTTATATTTTTCAATATGTCCTCTGCCCATTCTTCAGGGTTAATCGCAATCTGTTGATTACTGGCTTGTTCATTTATGCCGCCTGTAGTGATCTCTTCCGATGTTGCTTTTTTGGGCACCGCATAGGCATGCGTCAACCTTTCGAAGAAAAAGGAATCGAACAGATGCGTTGCAATTTTCGCATGCTTCGGTTTCCAATCCTTATTGCCAGGCGGCCATCCGTTATGGGCTGCTGTGAGCTTAAGAAGACCTAAGAAATCTCCTTCGGTAAACTCGGCAGGGGGTTCGCTGATATTTCTGGACGTGATGGCGAGCGAACTACGGCCCCTCTCGTCAGGGCGTAATTCCATTTCAACGAGATAAATATATTTATTAGGGATTTTGATCTGAGTCCAGACGACTTTCCTTGGCCGTCCTTCCGAGTCATTCTCATCGAGAAAGATCTTGTACCAGGAAAGATTTTTATCCATCACCGGAAAGGATGTCACTATTTCCCCGTCGATGCGCTCGTTATTTACATACCCAAGTGTGGAAATTTCCCAACGAAATTTTTTAGATTTAATGCGTAAATGCTTAAGCATTTCGAGGAAAAGAGTTATGTCACGAGCGATTGGCTTCGCGGGTACATCGACATCATCAACACCTTGATTACCTGAGCCACCAGCCCCGCCTTTTCCGTCCTCAAATGTATGGCCGGTCACTTCTGCGTTGGATTGATAGGGTCGTCCATTAGCGTAATCACGGCCGTGGTACTGTCTTCGAAATTGTATTCGATTAACTTGATCAAAGAATGATGTGGGATTTCTCACGATGAGTCTGCCGAGGCCAGGATCTGCTGGATCGTCATTGATTTCGGCAGGATCCTCAATATCGGTTTTTGGTGGAAGAGGGGGGCGCCCTCCGCCACCTCCAGTACTCGATCCTGGGTGTGGAGCACCGGCGCAGTTAACCGTTAAACCTCTAAAGCCTAACGGATGTGAACAGTTACGAATTTGATTAACGAAAATCGCCCATTCATCTTTAGCTGTTTTTGTATTTCGTAACGGTATTTTTTTACCGGCAAGATGTAGCGTTGTAACCCCATTGAATGGAAAGCGGGAATTGATATAAAGAGGTTGTGGGGCATGAGTGCTAGGGAATCGATTTAAAACGAGATGTTTATGAGGCCCATGGAAGGTTTCGCGTGCCTCATTAGATATGAGGGTTCTTGCATAAAGGCTCGCTTCCAATCGGGTTAGCGTTCCCGTCTTATCCTCAATGATTACTTCATCATTTTTCAGTTTGGCTTGTGTAATCAAGCTCGAAGTAGTTCCTGTTAAAGCATGAGCTAGTAGGCGAGATGAAGCGCCAACGTAATAACGGAACAGCTCAGCAGTTGGGATGATGAGCCATTTGATAGAAGTATTGTTGTAGCTAGGCACGGGAACCAGCGCAAAGAGCGTTTGGTTCATATGCTTTAAATTGTCACCGTAGTTCAAATGAGTATCGGGCAGCAATGTATCGAAAGGGGCGAAAGCGGGATCAACTTTATTAGGGCGGGTGTAAACACAAGATCGAGTATCAATTGTGAACGCTAGATTTGAAGTGGGCGGAGAAATTGTTTTTTGTCCTCCCTCCCATAGAGTACCTGGGGTAAAAAGGCGTAGCCACCCCGCGTGCCCGCTCATTGGGTAAACGTTCCCGGTGGGAGCATTAACCTGATCAGGGTTATCAATAAACCCAGGTTTGATCTCAGAAAATAGGTAGGTAATTCTCGATCCCAGCAGTGCAGATGGACGGATAGTTCCGATGCCATCAACTCTCCAAATACCGGGCCGTTTCTTCAATCTTCCGCAAATATATCGCGCCAAAAAAAATATCCATTTCCAAATTTCCTTATTTATTACCATATAGCGATGGACACTAGCAATTAATTAAAGAATTTACACTCCCCCCACCAGTGCTATGGCCGACGCGGTGTGGTGCGGGGCGCGAAAGGGCCTTTGGCGCCATTGGTAATCCTTGGCTTGGGCTGCTACCGAATAAATGGCCGCTACATCCAGCATTTCTCGCTCGCTCAAACCGGGTAATAGGCCGGGCAAACGACTGGCTAGCATGGTTTTACCCGTCCCCGGTGGACCGTAAAACAACAGGTTATGGCCACCGCTGGCGGCAATTTCCAGGGCGCGTTTGGCGTGAGATTGACCTTTAACATCGAGTATATCCAGTGGATCGACTGCGGATCGAAAACCTTCCTGATCGGCAATTGCCTGTTTTAACGGCTCGCGTTGGTGCAGATGAGCGCATACCTGAAGAAGATTTGCTGCACCAAATACGCGCGTAATACTGCTTAAAGCGGCTTCGCCACTGCTGGCTGTGCTAATAATCAAGTCACGATTGGCATCACCACTGGCCAGCGCGGCGGGAAGTGCTGCACTAATTGGGCGCAATTCACCCGAGAGGGCCAGTTCACCCAGAAATTCATGGCGCTCAAGTTGCTCTGGGGGAATCTGCCCGGAGGCGGCGAGAATTCCCAGCGCAATCGCCAGATCATAGCGTCCCCCCTCTTTTGGGAGATCAGCCGGTGCGAGGTTGACGGTAATACGCTGGGCGGGAAATTCCAGGTGGCTGTTGATAATGGCGCTGCGAACCCGGTCTTTGCTTTCTTTCACTGCAGTTTCAGGCAGGCCGACAATTGATAGACCGGGCAAACCATTGGAAATATGAACTTCGACAGTAACCAGGGGGGCATTGATTCCCAGCTTGGCGCGGGAATAGATAATAGCGAGAGACATAGACGATCCTTGTGATTGTTTTTGAAGCAGTTTTTTGACTATAGCGGACTATAAGACAAGCTTTGGGCCGGGCCAAGCATAAAAACCCGGCGGGCTTTTATATTGTCGCTTACTTCTCCAATTGCGCTAATTGGCGCTCCAGTTCTTCCAGTTTTGCGCGCGTGCGCACCAGCACCGCTGCCTGCGCATCAAATTCTTCCCGGGTTACCAGATCCGCTCGCGCCAGTGCTGCTTGCAAAGCGATATGTAACTCGCGCGCGGGAATCAAGGAGCCCTTATCGGCCAGTTGTTGCTGGATTTCCCCAAACAGCTTTTCAGTCAGGTTGCGAATCATAGTGGCATTTATCGGGTCCGGCCCGCCTCTGTGTGTATGCGACCCAGTTTACCGCTTTCCCTGTTGGGTCGCATCTGACGGTTTTGGAGGTAAATGTTGTTTTTGGTGACTGTGTTCACTAATGGTGCTATCGCTTTGCCGGGTTGATCAAATTTGGTGCAACACTTGTATTCGATCTTGGATATTTTCGCTTTTGGCGCCATTTAATAGAGTTATCTATTTGATTTTTATTGATTTTATGAAATTGGCCTGCTCTGTGCAAAATTTTACGTGAGTACTTGATGTCGGTTTGGGTGGCAGCTGTAGCGGATTTTTGCAGCTTTCATTTCTGGACTGGACAGTATTTCCGGTGTTTCCCGCACCTTCGGGTGCGGGAATTTTTTCAGGAGTGCAACGAATGAAATTGGTAACAGCGATCATCAAGCCGTTCAAGCTGGATGTGGTGCGTGAAGCCCTCTCCGACATTGGCGTTCACGGTATGACCGTGACAGAAGTAAAAGGCTTTGGCCGT
>JAGKWY010000181.1 GCA_021151625.1 Gammaproteobacteria bacterium
ATTCCAGCATGCGCCCGTAGCTCAGCTGGATAGAGCACCCGCCTTCTAAGCGGGTGGTCGCAGGTTCGAATCCTGCCGGGCGCGCCATACTGGGTAGTTATTGCAACCCACTTTTCACTTAAAAGTTTAAAGATAGAGAGAAATCTCGGTATGGGTTTGTTTTTCTCGCTACGGTGGCTGTAGCTCAGTTGGTAGAGCCCTGGATTGTGATTCCAGTGGTCGTGGGTTCGAGCCCCATCAGCCACCCCAATTTTTTAATCCTCTTGCTTACTCCTTCTAGCTGATTTTTCGTAACACCACCCATATCTCTTTTTTATCTCACACAACAGCGATTAAATTTTCTTGGCGCCACATGGTTGCTGTGGGAAAATATCGGTCATTCAATTCCAACCCTTCTTAATTTATTTGCACAGGTAATTAGCGCCCATGTCTGCACTCGTATTGGATGGCAAAGCCCTTGCCGAAAAAACCGAACAAGAACTGTCTGCTCGCGTTGCTGAGTTAAAAACGCGCAGCAATGGCCAAACGCCAATCCTCGCCACTATTTTGGTTGGTGACGACCCAGCCTCTGCAACATACGTAAAAATGAAGGGGAATGCCTGTACTCGTATTGGCATGGAATCGTTGAAAGTTGAGATGCCCTCTTCAACAACCACTGAACAATTGCTGGCAAAAATCCAGGAATTGAATAACAACCCCAATGTTCACGGAATTTTATTGCAGCATCCTGTTCCTCACCAAATTGATGAACGCGCATGCTTTGATGCAATCAGTGCAGAAAAAGATGTAGACGGAGTTACTTGTCTGGGCTTTGGTCGCATGAGCATGGGCGAAGAAGCTTATGGCTGCGCGACACCGAAAGGCATTATGCGTTTACTGGAAGCCTACGGTGTTGAGCTGGCAGGCAAGCACGCAGTTGTAGTTGGCCGCAGCCCAATTTTGGGAAAACCCATGGCATTGATGCTGTTGAATGCCAACGCAACTGTAACCATTTGCCACTCCCGCACCCAAAATTTGCCTACATTAATTAAACAAGCAGATATTCTGGTTGGCGCTGTTGGCAAACCAGAATTTATTAAAGCCGAATGGATTAAAGATGGCGCCGTAGTTGTTGACGCCGGCTATCACCCGGGCGGCGTTGGTGATATCGAATTAAAGCCATTAATTGCTCGCGTTGCGGCTTACACCCCAGTTCCAGGCGGCGTTGGTCCCATGACAATTAATACATTGATCTATCAAACAGTAGATTCAGGTGAAAAGAAAATCGGTTAATTTTATAACCGCCATTTGTTCGACTTTATTACTAAGGTTACATTTTTTAAGGAGCCAAAAAATGCGTCATCTAGTTATGTTGTTTGCTGCGATTTCAATGGGTGGTAGCGCCTTTGCCGCCGAACCAGTGAAATACATCTGCACCCTGGATAAAGCCGAGCGAATTATTGAAGTTAGTTACAGCAGTGAAAAAGCTGCACCCTGTGCCGTGAATTACACAAAAGAGGGAGCCACACAAAAACTGTGGAGTTACGAAATCACAGAAGGTCAATGTGAAGCAAAAGCCGCTGAATTTGCCGAAAAGCAAAAATCCTGGGGCTGGAGCTGCACGCAAGAAGCATCAACATCATCTGCACAGTAATAAATAACTGCGATTAATTGGTAGCGGTAACAATGAAAGCAAAAAGCAGGCACTAGCCTGCTTTTTGCTTTCAGAAGACTACCCTCTTTGATCGACCTTTACATTTTCGAATGATTAAATGACTGAACTTTTACCAATTATTTATCGCGATGAATACCTGGTTGTCATCAATAAACCGAGCGGTTTGTTAGTTCATCGCAGCGAAATTGATCGCCATGAAACGCGCTTTGCTATGCAGTTGATCCGCGATCAATTGGGGCAACAGGTGTTCCCCGTGCATCGTCTGGACAAGCCCACAGCCGGAGTGCTGGTGTTCGCGCTCTCTGCAGAAATTGCAAAAGCCATGGGCGATATTTTTTTTCGGCACGCATTGGAAAAAACCTACCTTGCACTGGTGCGCGGCCATGCTCCTGCGTCCATTATTGTGGATCATCCACTAACTGAAGAGTTGGACAAGTACACAGATAAAAAAGCGCGCAGCGATAAACCGGCACAAGCTGCCGTTACCGAGTTTAAAACCCTGGCAACCATAGAACTGCCATTTAGTGTGGACAAATACCCAAGCACTCGTTACTCGCTAGTAGAATGCAAGCCAAAGACTGGCCGCAAACACCAAATACGTCGACACCTGAAACATATAAGCCATCCGATTATCGGCGATGCAAAACACGGCAAGGGAATACATAATCGTTTTTTTCAAGAGCAATTTAATTGTGCTGGTTTAATGTTGGCAGCCACCGAACTACATTTTCATCACCCTGTAACCAAAACCCCGCTAAAGCTCACTGCCCCCCTGGAAGAAAAATTTTCTCGCCAGCTGCAGGACTTTGGCTGGCACAATACAGTGCCCTCCTCCTGGCTGGACCCAATCAACCATGCGTCTCGATAAATTTCTCAGTCAATATACCGATTACTCGCGCTCACAAATTCAACAACTTGTGAAAGCGAATCGCGTGGCTGTTAACGGAGAGCTTATTAAAAAAGCCGACCATAAATTGAATGGTGGCGAGCTAGTAATGCTGGACAATCGGCAAATTGAAGCCTTTAACGCACGCTACATCATGCTCCACAAACCTCTGGGTTATGTATGTGCAAACAGTGACAGCGAACACCCGGTGGTGTTGGATCTTTTGGATATGGCGCGCAAGCTGGATTTACAAATTGCCGGACGTCTAGATATTGATACCACCGGCCTGGTACTGCTCACCGATGACGGGCAATGGAACCATCGCATCACCGCCCCCAAACAAGAGTGTACAAAAACCTATCTTGTAACCACTGCTGATCCTATTCCCGACGATGTAATTCAGCTATTTGCGCAAGGCATACAATTGCATGGTGAAAAAAATCTTACTCGTCCGGCACAGTTGGATATTCTCAGTAGCCACACTGCCCGCCTGCAAATTCATGAAGGCAAATATCACCAGGTAAAACGTATGTTTGCGGCAACGGGTAATCGTGTGGTGCAATTACATCGCGAAAGTATTGGCGCAATTCAATTGGATCCAGCACTTGCCCCAGGCGAATATCGTGCACTCACAGAAACTGAAATACAGGAAGCCGTGCGATGAGCGACCATGCATTGGATTGGATGGTAAACACACTGCAAGCAAATGTTGCCTATGGCAAATCTTGCGTGTGGTGTACAGATGAAAATGCACTCAACGGTTTACCACAACTGGCACAATCCGATTTACAATTGATGACCAATCGCTGGGATATTGCCGAACAAGCCAAAGCACGCAATCTGCAAGTACAATTTTCTGATTTTGATTTTTCCCAACATAACGATTGCTCTCTGGATGGCTTTTTTTATCGCGTATCAAAAGAAAAACCATTGGTGCATCATTTGCTGAACCAAGCCTGGCGCTGTTTGAAACCAAGTGGAGAACTTTGGTTATCCGGTTTCAAAAATGATGGGACTAAAACCTATATCGAAAAAATTGCCAAACTGCTCGGCTGTGATAAAAACATTAAAAAGAATGGACAAGTTTATACCGCGCAATTAATCAAGCACTCACCTTTCGACGCGCAACTTCAACTGGACTCTAGCGATTACACACTTACGCGCCCTATCGCATCAGATTCAGGTCTAACACTCATCAGCAAGCCCGGGTTGTTTGGCTGGAATAAAATTGACGCCGGCAGCGCACTGCTAATCGCTCAGCTTGAACAGGCGTTGAGCAATCGTCCTGTGCCACAAACAGGGCTGGATTTAGGCTGCGGTTATGGCTTTCTCACAATCGCGGCCAACAAAATTCCCTCAGCAGCAGCTAAAAACTGGATTTTGACCGATAACAATGCAGCCGCACTGCATATTGCAGCGGCCAACCTGCAACTTAACGGAATTGAAGGCCGGGTCATTGGGGCGGATGCTGGATCTGGCCTGGCAGTAAAAGCTGACCTGTTGCTATGCAACCCTCCATTTCATCAGGGGTTTAGTGTGGATGGTGACCTGACGGATAAATTCCTCGCCAATGCCAGCCGTCTGCTTGCCCCGGATGGTTTAGCGCTATTTGTGGTCAATCAGTTCATTCCTTTGGAGCGCAAGGCCGCGCCCCTGTATAAGCAGGTAAAAACCCTGGTCGACAACGGTAGTTTCAAGGTGATAAGCCTGTCCCATTAGCGTATTTTCACAGGCTATTGCCCAGCAAAAATACAGCCTGTGGAATTAATAGACAGCTTTGAATTCATTGGCATTTTTTTCAGGGGAAAGGTGTAAAAAACGGTTGACCAACCAAA
>JAGKWY010000092.1 GCA_021151625.1 Gammaproteobacteria bacterium
GCAATGGGCTTTTTATGTATTTTTTTGCCATCGCTGAATCAGCAACCCAACGCACTGCGACACCGTTGGTATACCTTACATCTATCGCTTTTACATCCGACCAAACACTACTCAAGTGCGCATCATATACAGTAACAAATCTACGAACTTTTTCCATCACTTGATCACGTCCAATTGCAATTTCTACGTGATTTTTTACCGTTAATCGCCAGGATTTTTTGTTATCGCACTTTAATGCGAGCACATCCAATCCACGCGAGCGCAAAATTTGGGATAAATCCTGATATTGCTGCAATATTTCAATCGCATCGGATTCACTCCCTTGCAGCCAGGGTAAGCCCGAAAGTGGGCCTGCATCATCCACGCGAACAATTTCGCCGCGTTGATTTAAAAAACCATCGCCCCAACGAGCAATAGGTTTTTGTTCAATAATTTTTACTACCAGAGTGTCCGGCCAGCGACGATTTAACATCACTTTTTCCACCCAGGGGTCACTCAGCAGCGCCTGTTTTAACTCCATTAAATCCAGCTGCAAAAAATCGCCATCGATTTCATCGCCAATTAACTCGGTCGCACGCTGTTTGGAAATGAGATGAAACTCACCTTCCACCACCACACTTTTAATCGGACGTTCAAATACTTTTGCGATTGGACCACTCGCCCAATAAACACCTGCGCCCAATACAACAACCATCACACCAGCGGCAAAACGGCGATTTAACCAGGAAAAATTCCAGGTAAATGTCAGTTTTGATGTTTTGCGGCCCGAGGCTGCATCCACACTGCGGCCTTTTCGTCCTTGTGGCGACGCTTTTGTATAACCTCGCTCCCTGCGTGTTGCAGATTCCGTTCGCGCAACAGGCATATCACCCGCGCTATAACGTGTCGACGGACTATCCAGCAATACATCTTTAACTACACGCGCTTCCGGTTGCTCATTTTTTTCATTGCGCTCACTTACCGGAGCACGAACCTCATCACTAACAGGTGCCGCACGACGACGCGATTGCCGCGGGCTTTCATCCATTAATGGATCAGCACCAATCCTTGGTTCAATACGTTCGCCCGGTTTGAAATCGCGCATGGCAAATTACACTGTCACCTTGAGGCTGGCACGCAACACCGTCAGCACCAACTCAGCAAACGCAAGATCCACCGCTTTTGCAGCCATGGGCACCAGGCTGTGACTTGTCATACCCGGAGCCGTATTAACTTCCAGTAAATAAAAATTCTGTTGCGCATCCGCCATAACATCGACTCGCCCCCAACCGCGACACCCCAGTGCATTAAATGCATTCAGTGCAAGCTGTTTTAATTCCGCTTCTTTTTCTGCCGACAAGCCGCAAGGGCACAAATAACGCGTATCTTCAGCAATGTATTTCGCGTCGTAATCATAAAAGCTGTGATGGGTCTCCAGTTTGATCGGTGGCAGCGCCTCACCATCCAGAATCGCAATTGTGTATTCCGCACCGACAATCAAGCGCTCGACCAGTACACTGCCCTGATATTTTGCAGCAGTGTTAAACGCAGCCTCCAATTCCGCAGCGGTTTTTACACGTGACATACCTATACTGGAACCTTCATTCGCCGGCTTCACCATGGCCTCACCACCCAGTTTCACCAATACTGCAGCGAAATCTGAATCGCGTGTGAGCACTGCAAATTCCGGCGTAGGCAATTTGATCGGGCTATTTGCACTTAAACCGGTCCATAAATATTTGGTGCGCAATTTATCCATCGCCAATGCTGAGGACTGCACATCACTACCGGTATAAGGAATATTTAAAAATTCCAACAACGCCTGAATACGACCATCTTCACCACCCGGGCCATGCAATATTAAAAATGCACGATCAATCTTTGCCGCTTGAATATCAGCAATAACATTTTCACTTACATCAATCGCAACATGGTCGATACCCGCTTCTTGCAATGCCGCGATAACCGCCGCACCACTTTGCAAGGAAACCTCGCGTTCGGAAGAAAGCCCGCCGTAGAGCACGCCGACTCGACCGATCTGTTGTTTTAATGCCGCATCAACCGGCAGTTTTACTGCTTGCATCACTAACCTCTATGGCAGTTCATTCACTGCTAACGCAATTGTCGTTTAGCCAATTCCGGTGAAAGCACACCGACATTGCCAGCACCCTGGGTAATCACTATGTCACCCGCGCGCACTAAATCTTTAATAATGGAGGGAACGCCATCCACAGTTTCCACAAAAATGGGTTCGATCACACCGCGCGCGCGAATGCTGCGACATAAATGGCGACTATCTGCACCAGGAATCGCCTCTTCGCCCGCGCTGTACACTTCCAGCAACACCAATGCATCTACCGTTGAAAGTACTTCCACAAAATCTTCATAGAGATCGCGCGTGCGCGTGTATCTGTGTGGCTGGTAAATCATGACCAAACGACGCTCTGGCCAACCATCGCGTACCGCTTTAATAACGGCGGCAACTTCGCGCGGATGATGACCATAATCGTCCACCAACATGGCATCACCAGAATCAATTGGAAAATTGCCATATACCTGGAAGCGGCGACCAACACCCTGGAAATTTTCCAAACCTTGCTGGATAGCCTCGTCGTCAATACCTTCATCGGTAGCGACGGCAATTACCGCCGTTGCATTAAGTACATTGTGAATACCAGGAATATTGATGCGGATGTGTAATGGCTTCTCAAAACCAGGGCGAATCACATCAAACTCGGAATGCATTTTGTCCTGCTTGATATTGATCGCGCGAAAATCGCAATGCTCACCAAAACCGTAAGTTAAAATCGGACGCGCGATTTCAGGAATAATGTCGCGAATAACTGGATCTTCACCGCACAACACTGCCAAACCATAAAAGGGTAAATTGTGCAGAAATTCGATAAAGGTTTTTTTCAGTTTGGAAAAATCACCACCATAGGTTTCCATATGGTCGGCATCGATATTGGTAACAATCGCCACCATCGGCTGCAAATGCAAAAAGGAAGCATCACTTTCATCAGCTTCCGCCACCAAATAGCGGCTTGCCCCCAACTGTGCATTAGTGCCCGTGCTATTTACCAAACCACCAATCACAAATGTCGGGTCAAGTTTGGCTGCCGCAAGAATAGAGGCGAGTAAACTGGTGGTCGTGGTTTTACCGTGGGTACCGGCAACGGCAATACCGTGACGATAGCGCATTAATTCGCCCAGCATTTCAGCACGACGCACAATCGGAATACGCATTTCGCGTGCGCCCAACATTTCCGGATTTTGCGCATTAACTGCACTGGAGTTCACCACCACATCGGAGCCGTAAACATTTTCCGCCGCGTGACCAATAAAAATCTGTGCGCCTTTATTTTTTAAGCGCTCGGTTACGCTGGACGCTTTGATATCAGAACCGGAAATTTCATAGCCCTGGTTTAACAACACCTCGGCAATACCGCTCATGCCGGCGCCGCCAATACCAATAAAATGAATACGGCGAATACGACGCATTTCGGGAACACAAAACTGACCAATGGATTTCTGCGTAGAATTATCCACGGGCAACCTCCTCACAAATTTCAGCAACTTGCGCTGCCGCGTAAGGCATTGCCAGTTGCTGCGCTTTTTCCGCCATAGACAATAAATGCTGGCGATTAGCTAATTCAGTTAATAACAAGGCCGCTAATTTCGCAGCCGTCAATTCTTTTTGCACCAGCGAAATTCCCGCGCCCACACTGCTTAAGTGTCTGGCGTTGTAGGTCTGGTGATCATCAATTGCACTAGGCAGTGGAATTAACATAGCGGCAACACCTGCCGCTGTTAATTCAGAAACCGTAAGTGCACCTGCACGGCAAATCACTAAATCTGCCCAGGCATAGGCCGCAGCCATATCCTCAACAAATGCATCAACTTTGGCATTCACCTGATGCTGCATATACAGCGCAGTGGTAGCGTCTGCATGATTTTTTCCCGCTTGATGCCACACGGCTGGGCGCGCTTCACGCGGCAATTGTGCAAGTGCTTCAGGTACCAACTCATTAATCGCTTTTGCACCCAAACTTCCACCCAAAATCAACAATTGCAATGGCGTATTTTTTTCGGCACGCGCGTTATAGCGCGCTTGTGCATCTGCCAAACCATGAATATTGGTGCGCACAGGATTGCCGACCACCTGCACTGATTCTTCCGGCACCGAATTAAAAGCATCGGGAAATGCAGCAAGCACTTTGGTCGCCACTTTTGCCAGCAAACGATTGGTAGTTCCTGCAACAGCATTTTGCTCGTGAATTACTAATGGTTTGCCCAAAATTTTTGCCGCCATTCCACCCGGGCCAGACGCAAAACCACCAAAACCAATAACCACATCCGGGTTCACTTTACGCATCAACTTCAATGCTTGACCCAAGGCGTAGCTAATTAAAAAAGGCGCTTTAAACAAACCGGTAACACCGCGACCACGCACACCTTCCACTTTGATTAAATGCAGTGGAATATTCGCAGCAGGCACCAAACGCATTTCAATTCCGCGCGCAGTACCCAACCAGTGGATACTATGTCCACGCGCACGCAATTCTTCGGCAACAGCCAATGCAGGGAATACATGCCCGCCGGTACCACCTGCCATAACTAACACGGTGAGGGACTTGCTCATGCTGCCGCCTCCACTAGACGTGTGCGCGTTACCTTGGTTGCTTCAGGCACTTCAGGAACATAAACCGCCAATTCCCATTGCACGCGCATCACAAAAGCCATCAATACACAGCACATCAACAAACTACTGCCGCCGTAGCTAATAAATGGCAGGGTCAAACCTTTGGTGGGCAGCAGTCCGGAGGACACGCCCATATTGATAAATACCTGGAATGAAAACAGTATGGCGATACCAAAGGTCGCCAAAGCGGCAAACATTTTTCCAGCCGCCAGATTTTTTTTGGCCAGCTTGAAAATACGTAAAATCAGCGCAGCAAATAATCCCATCAAGAGTACCGCCCCCACCAAACCAAACTCTTCAGCGATAATTGCGAAAATAAAATCTGTGTGCGCCTCAGGCAAAAAGAATAACTTTTGCAGACTATTGCCCAACCCCAAACCAAACCATTCCCCGCGACCAAAACCAATCAACGATTGGGTTAGCTGGTAACCAGTGTTGAACTGGTCCGCCCAGGGATCTAAAAAGGTAATCAACCGCTGCATACGATAAGGCGACAAAATTGCAACGGCTGCCAGACCACCAACACCAATCACAATTAACAGAAAGAAATGCAGCATGCGCACACCGGCGATAAACATCATGGCAAATACTGTTGCACTCAATACCACTGAGCTACCAAAATCTGGCTCCAGCAATAACAAGCCAACAAATACACCTACTACCAACAGCGGTTTTAAAAAGCCCTGCCAACCAAAATGCAATTCCTGATAGCGGCGCGCAAAAAAGCTGGCGAAAAAAACTACTGCGCAAAACTTGGCAATTTCCGATACCTGAATTGATATCACACCCAAACTGAACCAACGCTGGCTACCATTTACTTTTTTACCAATGCCAGGAATTAACACCACAACCAACAAAAATAATGTGATCAGCAAAAAGTGGCCGGAGTAACGTTGCCATACACTCATAGGAACAGACACAACAAATATCGCAAGCACCATTCCCATGAGCATATAAACCGCATGACGTTTGGCGAAATACCATGCATCGTCATAGGTAAGTGCAGCAAAAGACACCGATGCAGAAGCCACCATAATTAATCCAATCGACATAAGTGCAAACCACAGGCTCAGTAACGGCCAGTCGATACGTGCACTTAATGGCAATTGATTAAATGGAGTGGTGGCGGCTTTGATCATGATGCGTTTAACTCCTGTACCGCTGCACAGAATTTTTCACCGCGATCTTCGTAATTTTTAAACATGTCAAAACTTGCGCACGCCGGTGAAAGCAATACTGCATCGCCGCTTTTGGCCAGATTAAATGCTTTGTGAACAGCATCCTGCATGCTGGAAGCATGGGTGATAGTTGTAGCGCTAGCCACTGCTTGTTCGATAATGGGCGCATCGCGACCAATCAATACCACTTGGCTATTAATGGCTTTTAATGCGGGCGCCAATTCAGTGAAATCCTGCCCCTTGCCTTCACCGCCGAGGATTACAATTAATTGCTGCGGATCGCGCGCCAAACCTTGAACCGCCGCCAAGGTAGAACCAATATTGGTGCCTTTGGAATCGTTATAGAATTCAACACCGTTTTTAGTAGCGACAAATTCACAGCGATGCTTCAAGCCTTTGAAACTTTTCAATGCGGTGAGCATGGCATCCATTGGAATACCCGCCGCATCACCCAGCGCCAAGGCCGCGAGCGCATTATCCACATTGTGGCGACCGCGAATTGTTAACTCGCGCGACGGCATTAATGGCGTGAGATTTTTCGCCAGATATTCTTCGCCGTTTTCTTCGGTCAAACCAAAACTGCCGAAATCAGCACTGCCGCCAAAGTAAATTGGTTTCGCACCTGCAGCGAACGGTGGATGGGTTAATACATCCTTGCGATTAACAACAATATGTTCTGCACCAAAATACACGCGCAGCTTGGCGAGAATATAAGCGCGCATATTCTCGTAGCGATCAAGATGATCAGCACTGATGTTTAAAATAGTTGCCACTTTGGCATTGAGCTTAGTAACGGTTTCCAACTGAAAACTGGAAAGCTCCATCACGTAAAGTTCAACGGCATCACCCAACAGTTCCAGTGCTGGCGTTCCCAAATTGCCACCCACCGCAACGTTGATGCCTGCGGTTTTGGCCATTTCGCCCACCAGGGTAGTTACCGTACTTTTAGCATTGGAGCCGGTAATTGCCACAATGGGGGCCTTGGCGTAGCGCACAAATAATTCAATATCACCAACTACAGGAATGCCTGCATTTTTTGCTTGCTCAATGGCTGGAGTCGCCACAGCAACACCGGGACTGACAATAATTTCATCGCAAGCCAAAAGTGTATGCGGATTTAATTCGCCGCATTCAATAGTGACGCCCGGAAACTCCTGCTGCACTTTTTCCAGATTGGGTGGCGTAGTACGAGTATCCAGTAACACAAAGGCTTGTTGTTGCGCCGCCAAAAAGCGCGCAACCGACAAACCGGTAATACCGGTGCCGATTACTGCTTTTACTTTACTGGTGGCAATCATCTGTGACACAAATAAACTCTCTAGTTAACCAACAGAACAAAAATGATTAGCGCAGCTTTAAAGTTGCCAAGCCAATCAATACCAAAATCAGGGTGATAATCCAGAAACGCACAATCACGCGTGGTTCCGGCCAACCTTTTAATTCAAAATGATGATGAATTGGTGCCATGCGGAAAATACGGCGACCGGTTAGCTTGAACGAGGCTACTTGCAAAATTACCGATACGGTTTCCAGCACGAAAATACCGCCCATAATGAACAACACAAATTCATGGCGAATTATCACGGCAATTAGCCCGAGTGCAGCACCCAGCGCCAACGCGCCTACGTCACCCATAAACACTTGTGCTGGGTAAGTGTTGAACCACAAAAAGCCAAGCCCCGCCCCCACCAGTGCGCAACAAAACACCACCAGCTCACCCGCACCTGGAATGTAGGCAATATTCAAATAATCGGAGAATTGTGAGTTGCCAGCGAGATAGGCAATTACCGCCAAGGCACCAGCTACCATCACGCTCGGCATAATGGCCAAGCCATCCAAACCATCGGTTAAATTCACCGCGTTGCTGGTACCTACAATCACAAAATAGGTGAAGACTACGTAGAACAGCCCCATGTTCAACGCGACATTTTTAAAGAAAGGAATAAACAATTGTGTCTCTGCCGGATTTTGCGCAGTCACGTATAAAAAAATCGCAGCCCCCAATCCTGCAACAGATTGCCAAAAATATTTCCAACGCGCAGGCAAGCCTTTAGGATCGCGTTTGGCAACTTTGCGATAATCATCTACCCAACCCACCGCACCAAATACTGCGGTCACAATTAATACCACCCACACATAGCGGTTAGATAAATTGGCCCACAATAAAGTGCTGACAAAAATCGCTGACAAAATTAATGCGCCGCCCATGGTGGGCGTGCCGGATTTTGCGAGATGGGTTTGCGGGCCATCGGTACGCACCGCCTGGCCAATACGCAATTCGGTTAAGCGACGAATAAACCAGGGGCCAAGTAACAGCGAAAAACCCAACGCAGTAAGCACCCCCAAAATGGCACGCACGGTTAGATATTGAAACACTGCAAAGCTGCGCAGGTATTCTTGTAGATATTCTGACAACCAGTACAGCATTAGTGGGTATCTCCTGCAGAGTCGCAAAGTTCACGCACCACCAGATCCATTTTGGAACTGCGCGAACCTTTAATTAATAAAGTCATGTCGGCCCTGGCAATGTTTTTTAAATGGGCAACCAAACTGGCGCGATCCGCAAAATGTTGCGCGCCATTACCAAAATGCTGGCTGGCGTTTTGGCTCAGATTGCCCATGGTAAAAATATGGGGAAGTTGTTTGCTGCGTGCATAATCGCCAAGCTCGCCATGCAAGCGCGCTGCATCTGGGCCCAACTCAGCCAGATCTCCCAACACTAGAACACCGCAAGTTTTTTGTGCAAGAACATCAATTGCTGCGCGCACTGAACCGGGGTTCGCGTTGTAACTATCGTCAATAATTTTCACCTGGTTAACACCAACGTGCTTACTCATGCGCCCGGCAACCGGTGCAAAATTTGCGAGCCCGGTTTTTATTTGCGGTAAATTGGCGCCGGCAGCAAAAGCACAAGCGGCGGCCATCAATGCATTGCGCACACTATGTTCACCTTGCGCTGCCAGAGTGATATCAATCACCTCGCCTGCCGCGACCAATTCAAAACTAACATCAGCATCATTCAAGGTAATCGTACGTGTGTAAAAACTGGCTTCGCTATTGCGCAAGCTAACGGACATCACCGAATGATTTTGCAATTGCGCCAACCAGGAACTGGCAAACTGGTCATCCAGATTTACTACCGCTGTTGCATCGACAGCAAGCGCGGCATAAATCTCACCCTTGGCAGTAGCAACACCTTCGATGGAACCAAAGCCTTCAATATGCGCGGGCATAACATTGTTAATCATGGTCACTTGCGGTTTAGCGAGCGAACACAAATAACCAATTTCACCAGGGCCACTTGCCCCCATTTCAACAACCGCAAATTGATGCTCTGCTGTTAACTGCAGCAAAGTTACTGGAACACCAATGTGATTGTTAAGATTGCCTTTGGTAGCATGGGTTTTTCCGCATTCTGCAAGAATACTGGCCACCATGGTTTTTACCGTAGTCTTGCCACTGCTGCCGGTAATCCCGATTAATTTACCGGCAAATAAACTGCGATTCAGTGCAGCAATTTGGCCCAATGCCAAAATGGAGTCGCTCACCACCAATTGCGGTAAAGCAACATTGGGGAAATATTCTTCTACAACCAGCGCGCAAGGATTTTTAGCGACTGCTTGTTCAATAAACTGATGCGGATCAAAAAATTCACCGCGAATCGCCACAAATAATTCGCCGGCACTTAAGCTGCGCGTATCAGAATTTACCGAGGTAAACTCGGCATCTCCATAGAGCTGTACACTCACGGGGCGCTGCAATGCTTGCGCCCCGATAAACTCTTCAACCCACTTTAATGTAAGAGGCTTGATCATGATTGAGCCCCTTTGGAATCTTCAATTTGGTTTTCACGTTTGGCAATACGGCGCTGCAAAGAAATACGCGCGTGCTTGCTATCGCTGAAAGGCAAGGTTTGCGTCGCAAAGATTTGATAATCCTCATGACCTTTACCTGCAATTAACACTATGTCGCCTGCTTTGGCTTGCTGAATAGCAAAGTCAATTGCCTGTGCACGATCTGCAATAACCAGACAACCACTGGGATGATTCATGCCACGCAAAATTTCAGCAGCAATGCCAGAGGGCTCTTCCGTGCGCGGATTATCATTAGTGACAATCACGCAATCACTTAAGCGCTCAGCGATTTTGCCCATTTGCGGGCGCTTGGTTTTATCGCGATCACCACCACAACCAAACACCGTCCAGACACGGCCGGGTTTGTGCTGATGGATAGCATTCAGAGTATTCTCCAACGCATCCGGTGTGTGGGCATAATCCACAATTACCTGAATTTCCTGCGCGGCTTGGTCAACACTCACCAACTGCATACGCCCGGGAGCCGCTTCCAGTTTTTCAATCAGCGGCGACAACTGATCCAGCCTGTAACCCTGATCGCACACACAGGCGATAACGGCGAGCAAATTGCCAATATTAAATTCGCCGAGCAATGGTGAGTTAATATCAGCCTCACCCCAGGGAGAAATTATGCGCGCGCGAGTACCCGCTGCATGCAATTCAATATTCTGTGCATAAACATCTGCAACAGTACGCGTTGAATAACTAATGACTTTCACACCCGCAGGCGCTTTTGTTGCCAGGCTTTTTGCCCAGTCATCGTCTGCGTTAATGATGGCAGTTTTTAAACCGGCAACCTGCAGCAATTGTGCTTTGGCATTACCATAACTGATTAAGTCGCCGTGGTAATCCAGATGGTCCTGCGTGAGATTGGTAAAAATTGCGTGCGAGAATTGCAGCCCGGCAACACGTTTTTGTTGCAAACTGTGCGAAGACACTTCAATCGCAATTGAACTGGCACCTGCATTAACCAGCTCCGCCAGAATTCGCTGCAATGCAACCGGATCAGGCGTTGTTAAACCGGTAGAGGTGAGCAAGCCGAGTTGCTGTGACACAGGCGCAATGGATTTTGCATCTACCACACCATAACCAATAGTTCCCACCACACCGGACTTTTGTTGCAGGCCCGCCATAAGTTGCGCAGCCAACAAGCTGCAGGTGGTTTTGCCATTGGTTCCGGTAATAGCAATCAATGGAATTTTTTTGCTCGGATCTGCAAAAAAGCGCCCGGCAATTTCACTGACTTTTTCCGCTAAATTTTCTACTGCAATAACGGGTACCTTGCCAAGCCAATCTATGCCCTGCCAATTTTTATCCGCTTCAACAAGAATGGCAGCCACATCCAATTCAATGGCTTTGGCAATAAAATCGCGCCCATCCACTTTAATTCCGACCAACGCAATAAAAGCATCGCCCGCTTTTATTTGGCGGGAATCCAGACAGAGATTACACACAGCAACATTGGCTGCATTAGCCAGATCCAGTTCAGGCAATAAATCTTTCAAGGCAACAAATTGTTGGGAGAGAGCCATCAGGTATCTGACCTCCCATTATTTGCCGTTTGAGTTACTGCAGGTTTGGCTGGCGCAATTTCACCGGGGTCTGCAACTATAGGCGCAGTGTCTTCCGGCTTGCCGATATTATCCGGTGTAACCTGCAACATACGCAGCGCATCTTCTGCCACCTTGGAGAAAGCCGGCGCCGCTACATAACCACCGTTAGCTGTAATACCTGCACCTTTCGGCTCATCAATAATTACCATGGCAACAATGCGTGGGTTATCCACCGGGGCCATGCCAATAAACGATGACATTTGCAAATTTGAATAGCGGCCATTCACTGCTTTGAATGCAGTACCGGTTTTACCCGCAACCGAATAAGAAATAGCTTTTGCGCGGGAACCTGTACCTTCAGCAGTCACTACACGCTTCAACATTTCCTTAACTTGTTCGGTATATTTTTCTTCAACAATACGTTGACCTTCCGGCGCAGCATCCACACGCAATAAAGACACAGGGCGCTTGAGCCCGCCCGATGCAATCACACCATAAGCCTGCAATACCTGCAGCGGCGTCATGGTCATTGCATAGCCATAAGAAATATTGGCGCGCTCAATTTTTTGCAGCGGTTTCAGAATTGGAATATTGCCCGTACCCTCACCGGGAAAACCGGTTCCCACGGGTTGACCGCCACCGAGACGCGCAAACATATCGCGCACAGTATTGGTATCTAACGCAAAAGAAATTTTAGTCATGGCAATGTTGGACGATTTAGCAATCGCCATCGCCAAATCCATTGCACCGTAATTGCGGTGATCTTTAATGGGCTTGCTGCCCACCATGAAATAACCGGGGTTGGTATCGATAATATCTTCCGGCTTAAATTTTCCGCTTTCGAGCGCGGCGAGAATTACCCAGGGCTTCACCGTTGAACCCGGCTCATATAAATCGGTGATCACGCGATTGCGCAAACCGGCACCGCGTGCACGGGCGCGATCATTGGGGTTGTAGGAAGGCAAATTGGAAATCGCCAAGACTTCACCGGTAAGCACATCCAAAATGGCAATGGAGCCAGCAACAGCTCCGCTTTCTTCAACAGCTTTTTTTAATTCGCGATGCGCGAGATATTGCAAGCGCAAATCAATGCTGAGCGTGAGATTTTGCCCGGGACGTGCAGCTTTCACCAGACGCAATTCTTTCACTGTGCGCCCACGCAAATCTTTTAAAACTTCTTTGCCGCCATTCTCACCGGTGAGCCAGGCATCGTAAGCCAGCTCCATACCCTCCTGGCCGCGATCATCCACATCAGTCATGCCCACCAAATGCGCTGCCACCTCACCCGCCGGATAATAGCGATGATATTCAACTTGCTCGTAAACACCGGGAATATCCAACGCGAGAACTGCTTGCGCCGCGTCAGGAGACATTTGGCGTTGCAGATACATAAATTCTTTGGTGCCGTAACGCGCAAGACGCGCTTCCAATTCAGCTTTATTTACATTGAGCGCTTGCGCCAGTTCCGCCCAGCGATGCGGTGCTTGCAGCAGAACTTTAGGATTCGCCCAAAGAGTGGAGACCGGCGTGCTCACCGCAAGCGGGTCGCCGTTGCGATCAGTAATCACGCCGCGATAAGCGGGAATAGTTTCAGTGCGCAGGGTGCGCGACTCACCCTGATCCTGCAGGAATTCATAGCCTTTATCAGCATTGGGTAATACTTGCAGACTGGCGACATGCCCAATCAAGACCACCACCAAAACTATCAATACTGCGCCCACGCTATAAAAACGCCACTGCGCCACTTTTAATGGTTTGCGATTTGGTTGTGGTGCCGGGCGCGCGGTGCGTGGTTCGAATGCAGAATTGCGCTGCGGGCGAATAACATCAGTACGGGCTGGCTGGTCAGGCGTGCGTTTCATTGGCCACCTGCCGCAGGCGCAATCGCCTTGCCCTTTTCACCTACCACCTTATTGCCGGAAATCATCACTATATCTTCCGGCGTTGGCGCCATCATATTGAGTTCGGAGATAGCGGCATTTTCTACACGGCTGTAGGCCGCCCAAGTACTTTGCTCGAGCAGATATTGCCCCCACTGCACCTGCAGTTGCGC
This sequence comes from Gammaproteobacteria bacterium, assembly GCA_021151625.1. Classification (GTDB taxonomy): domain Bacteria; phylum Pseudomonadota; class Gammaproteobacteria; order Pseudomonadales; family Cellvibrionaceae; genus Cellvibrio. Next base: position 13,320 of record JAGKWY010000092.1, read on the forward strand.
TGCTTCACGACGCAGGGTTTCAAGAGTGTTTACATCGCGACGCACCACTTGCGTAGTTGCAACAACCGCCAGTGCCGAAGCGATGGCAGCCACCCACAGCAACGCAATTACCGCTATCGCCCCGGGCGATAACGGCTTTTGCTGTAAAGGATGGCTTCTGTTCATGGAGTCCCTGGGTTTATCAGTTGTTTCAGGTTGATCTTTTTTTGGTATTTCTTTTTGCTTTAGGGCCTAACAAAAACCGGGATCTATAATTTTTCCGCTACACGCATGACCGCACTGCGTGAACGGACATTGACATTCACCTCTTCCTCACTCGCTTTAATCGCTTTACCCAGCGAGCGCATACGTTTATTTAATTGGTCATCGCGAATCGGCAGGCCCTTAGGAACCGGATCACCCTGCTCCTGGCGGCGAATAAAGCGCTTCACTTCGCGGTCTTCCAGCGAATGGAAGCTGATCACCACCAGACGGCCGCCGGGAGCCAATACTTCGAGAGCCTGCTCCAACACCGAGTCCAGATCACCCAATTCGTTATTCACCTGAATGCGAATTGCCTGAAACGCGCGCGTTGCCGGATGCTTGCCTTTTTCCCAAGCTGGATTCGCTTCTTTAATCACTTCTGCTAAATGTTTGGTGCGCGTGAACGGCGTTTTTTGGCGCTCGGCTACAATTGCGCGTGCCATGCGCTTGGCAAAACGCTCTTCACCGTATTCCTTCAACACCCAGGTAATATCCTCTTCGCTGGCAGTATTTACCCAGTCGGCAGCACTCTGACCGCGGGTTTGATCCATACGCATATCCAGCGGACCATCTTGCATAAAACTGAAACCGCGCTCAGCCTCGTCCAATTGCGGGGAAGACACCCCCAGATCTAGCAACACCCCGGTCACTTTGCCGTTCAGCCCACGCGCCTTTACCAGGCTGGCAAGCTCAGCAAAGGAACCATGGGCAATTGCGAAACGACTGTCAGCACCAAAACGGGTATTCGCGGTCGCAATTGCAGCCAGATCCTTATCAATTCCCAGCAACTGGCCATCTGCGGCGAGCGACTGCAAAATCAAACCGCTATGACCGCCGCGGCCGAAGGTGCCATCCACATAAAAACCGGATGTATCCGTAACCAGCGCCTCTACCGCCTCATTCAAGAGCACGGTGATATGTTGTGAGTCAGTCACGCGGTTACCTAGAAAGAAAGATTTTGTAATTCGGTTGGCATATCGCCATCGGCTGATTGGTCCATCAGGGCATTCCAGCTGTCTTCATTCCACAGCTCCAACTTATTCCCTAAACCAACCAACATCAGCTTTTTATCCAGATGCGCGAATTCGCGCAGGGTGGGAGGCACAAGAACACGGCCATTCGCATCCAATTCCAGATTCACCGCCTGGCCCATAAACCGGCGCTGGATTTTGCGAACCTGCTCATTGCCCGCAGGTAACGCCTGAACTTTGGCCAGAACCGGCTCCCATTCAGGCTCGGAGTAGATGAGTAAACAGCGTTCATACATATGGGCAGTCACCCAAATCCGACCAACACTGGACTCCACCAGCGCATCGCGAATGCGCGCCGGGATGGCCATGCGACCTTTTGGGTCCATGCTGATGGAATGACTACCTGTAAACACTTTTCACCACTTGAGGGGATTAATTTCCACAAAAATCCACATTTACCCACTTTTTCCCACGACGCTCACTATAAGTCGGGGGTGAGCAAAGTCAAGGGAAGCGGCGCGAAAATACGCACGATTTCACGGGAAAAATCAGGAAATATCGGCAAACAGGAAGGGAAAATACATAAATCACACAGCACGAAAATCAACTTAAACAGCAAAATCAAGACAATAGAGCGCAAACTTAATGTAATACATTAAGTTTCAAATTATTTTGCAGTGAAAATTCAGGATTTATAGAAGGATTCGGTCTATATCGACCTTGATAAAACGCGGAAACCACAATACACAACACAAAACACACTACAGAAAAATAAATCGGAGTCAGCCTGTAAGCCGGGTTCTGTCGTGGACAATCATTCATCTGGGACTGATGTCACCATCAGCCTCAAGCGACCTACCCGCCCTCGATACGGGTCGCATCATTGAGGGCCTATTTGGTCTTGCTCCGAGCGGGGTTTACCATGCCGCAGCCTGTTACCAGTTGCGCGGTGCGCTCTTACCGCACCCTTTCACCCTTACCGTCACTCTTGCGAG
>JAGKWY010000261.1 GCA_021151625.1 Gammaproteobacteria bacterium
GTTTGTCGTATCAAGGTCACGACGATATTCCGTCAACAGCTTCTGCTGTTCCTCGGTTAAGTTTATTGCTTGCAATAAATCTGGCCTTCTCAGCCATGTCCGCCCCAGCGATTGCTTTAATCGCCAGCGCCGAATCAGTTCGTGATTACCAGAGAGCAAAACTTCTGGTACACGCATTCCTTCAAAATCTTCCGGACGGGTGTAATGCGGGCAATCCAGCAACCCATCCGCAAATGAATCCTGCTCTGCCGATAGTGCATGCCCTAAAGCACCGGGCACCAGGCGGATAACCGCATCAATTAACACCATCGCAGGCAACTCGCCGCCACTTAACACATAATCGCCAACAGACCATTCTTCGTCGATTACAGTTTGCAGCAAACGCTCATCAATACCTTCATAACGCCCAGCAACAAGCACCATATTACGGTAACTCGCAAGCTCGGCCACACCAGTTTGATCCAGTGTTCTCCCCTGGGGAGATAAGTAGATGACTTTTGCATCATCACCCGCCCAACTTTTGGCTGCCGCTATAGCGTCGCGCAGAGGCTGAACCATCATCACCATTCCAGGGCCGCCACCATAGGGGCGCTCATCCACAGTGGAGTGACGATCATGCGCAAAATCCCTTGGAGTCAGCACTTTCAACTCCACTAAACTTTGCTTGATTGCGCGACCGGAAACCCCGAAATCGGCAATCGCGTTAAACATATCCGGGAAAATGGAAACAACCGCAATCTTAAGCAATTGACGATTACTCCTCGCCCTTCAGCAACGCCTTAATCACCAAGCCTTCAAGCTGGCTCCAGTAATATTCACCGTCATCCAGTTCAGGCAACATATCTCGCTCAACAGCGATATCAGCAGCGGTATATTGAACAGCGAGATCGCGATCATCCACACCGACGATATGTGCAACAAACGCATCACCATGTGGACGAGCTTCATCGATTTCAATTTGCTTAACACCATGCTTGGTCTTTAAAAACCAGGGATGGTACTCAAACAAATTTTCTTCGGGCGAGGTATAGGAATGAACCTTCACCCAGCCTTTAATGCCATAAACTGCAGTAATGCGCCCGACATTGACCAGATTGGATTGGCTAGACATCAGGCGTTAACCACAACAAAAACAGCAATTAAGCTGCTTTTTTGCTTTCACTAACCAGTTGCTCAACGCGCTCAGACAACTGTGCACCTTGACCAACCCAGTGAGCCAAACGATCTGCATCAATACGCAGACGCTCTTCCTGGCCACGAGCAACCGGGTTGAAGAAACCAATACGCTCAAGGAAGCGGCCGTTACGGGCGCTACGGCTGTTGGTTACGGTC